>JAPPQA010000163.1:0-9431 GCA_028817255.1 Gammaproteobacteria bacterium
AGTCGCGCCGGTGGGGGGAGCAGCTAAAGCGCCTCCATCGCCCCACCGCCCAGGACAACCTGTATAGGTAACCGCAAGGGCCGCATAGGCTCCCCCTCAAGGTGTAAAGGGGGGAGTGATGGGAAAAAGGATTCGCGCATAGAGGGCGGGCCGGCGTTGCGGGCATTCGCTCAGGCAGGGAGACGGAGATTTCCGCTATACTTCAGGGGGGGTTCGTACAGAGGCCCATGAATACCCTGATATACCTGAGTCCCATGCGCTTTGCGCTTGCTCTGCCGCCGGTCCTCGCCCTGCTCTGCGGCCCGTATCATGCGCCGCGCGCGCAGGGGCCCGAGCCGACGCCGGAGGCCGCTGCCTACGAGATTGCCGAAGACCCCAAGTCCGGCGTCTCTTTCGTTGCGCTGGTGGCGCCGTTGTCAAGCGGCGCCAGGGTGGGCTTTGCCTTTATCTGTACGCCGGGGGCTGCCCCTGAATTGGAGATTCACTTCGGCGGCTGGCCTGCCCGTCCCACTTGGTTGCAACTGGCTGTCAAGCGGCCTGACGGCACCGCCTGGCGCCACGGCGAACCCGAGCGTCGCCAAGGCGGACCGGATACCGGCTTCGCTTATTACCGCCTTACCGACCCTGGGACCGCCGCCGCCTTTCTTGATGCCGCGGCACGCCCGGGCGCGCTGATCTCGAACGGTTACAACAGCGTGTGGAATCGCACCAGCATTGAGGACAGCAACGCGGCGCGGTCGGCGATCTCCCGTTGCGGCGGGGTGGCACTCGAAGCGCTGGGACAGTAGCCGCAGCCGTTACGCAATCGAGGGGAAAAGATTCCCATCCCGTTATTCCCGCGCATCGCTCCCCCTCCAGGGGGGAGCGATGGGAAATGGTCCACCCTGGGTTCAGTGCAATTTGCGCCGCAACAGTCTTCCCAACAGCAGGAACAGGCCGATCAGCGTCAGAGCCAGGATCGTATCCGGCGAGAGCGCGTCCGCCGGCGTCCGCAGTTTCGCCAGTTGCCTGCCGGCGTTGGCGTAGAGGAAGGTGCCGGGCAGCATGCCGATCAGACTGACCGCGGCGAAGACGCGCAGGCGCATCGGGCCTATGCCCATCGCCAGGTTGACCAGGAAGAAGGGGACCACCGGCACCAGGCGCAGGGCGAGCAGGTACCAGGCGCCGTCGCGGCGCATCCTCGCGTCAATCTTTTGCAACGGGCCGCCATAGCGGCGCTTCAGGGGCGCGCGCAGGAGGTGGCGCACCAGCAGGAAGGCCAGGCAGGCGCCGCCGGTGGCGGCGAGGCAACTGAGGACGGCGCCCCGCAACGGGCCGAACACCGCCCCCCCGAGCAGTGTCAGCGCCACGGCCCCTGGCAGCGCCAGGGCGCTGAAGGCGACGTAGATCGCGCAGAACCACAGGGCCGCGCGCAACGGGTGTGCGTGGTAGTAGGCCGTAATGGCTTGGCGCTGCGCCGCCAGGGTTTCCAGGCTGAACAGGCGGTTCAGCTCAGGCAGCGCCAGCAGCAGGAGCGCGGCGCCGACCGCCAAGGCGAACAGTAGCAATGCCTTCGCCGAGCGCTTCATCCCGTGCCGCCCAGGCAAGCTGTGGGCGCATTGCGCCCCATTCCGCAACGCCGCTGGCGTACCGGGGGCAGGCGGAGGCGGTTATACTGGCGCCATTCGGGGCTCCGTGAATCGTTCATGCCGGTACAGAATCTTTTAGGCATCGTCCTGTTGGTGGCGATCTCCGGCCTGCTGCTCAAGGTGGGCAAGGCGGTTCTGCTGCCTTTCGTTTTGGCGGTATTCATCTGGCATATTATTGACGCCGTGGCGCAGCAGTTGGCTCGCTTGCCCGTGTTGCGCGACTTGCCGCTGGCCGCCGGGCTGTACCGCGTGCTGACGCTGTTGCTGCTGTTCCTGCTGCTCTGGTTCCCCGCCGAGACGGTGTTCGAGGGCGCAGGCCGGTTGCGGCAGGAAGTGCCCGGGTATCTGGACAACCTTCGGGATCTGGCGAGCCGGCTGTTGCCGGCCCTGGATTTGGAGCAGGCACTGGATCCGGGGCGCCTTTGGGGAGAACTGGAGGCCGGCGCCCTGTTGGCCGGCATGTTCGCTTCCCTGACCTCTCTGCTCGGCAGCGGCGGCGCCGTCCTGCTCTACGTGATCTTCTTGTTGCTGGAGCAGCATAGTTTCCCGGCCCGGATGCGCGCCCTGTTCCCGGACCCGGAGCGGGAGCGGGAGATGCGCCGGCTATTGGGCGTCATTGCCGGCGAGGTGCGCGCGTACCTGTGGTTGAAGACGATCGTCAGCATGGTCACGGCGTTGTTGAGTTACGGGGTGATGAAGCTATTGGGCTTGGATTTCGCCGGTTTTTGGGCACTCCTGATCTTCGCGCTGAACTTTATTCCCTACCTGGGGTCGTTGGCGGGCGTGGCGCTGCCTTCGCTGTTGGGGCTGGCGCAATTCGGCGCGATCCCGCCTTTTTTGTTCCTGATCGGGGGGTTGGCGGCGGTGCAACTTTTGATGGGCAACGTTCTGGAGCCGCGCCTGCTGGGCAAAGGTCTGAACCTGAGTCCCCTCGCCATGTTACTCGCGCTGGGCGTTTGGGGGGGGATTTGGGGCGGGGCCGGGATGTTCCTCTCGGTGCCGCTGATGGTCAGCCTGATGATCGTCTTCGCTCATATTCCCCGTACCCGGCCCATTGCCGTCCTGATGTCCCAGGACGGTCGGCTGCGATCCTGAGCGCGGCGCCCTTTGCGTCCCTTGCCCTGCCGGCGCGGCGCCGGATTCGGCCGCTGTCTGCGCCTGGCGCGGCGGCGGGCGGCGGGCGGCGGAGTGGTGCAGACCGGCGGCAAAATGTTTGCCGGCTTCTATTTCCTTGACGCTGAGTTGGCGGCCGATCTTTTCCAGAGCGCGCAGGTCTTCTATCTCGCCGGCGCCGGCGGCGAGACTGCACCAGGCGTAGGCCCGGATGCGGTCTTGCGCCTGTCCGCGATGAAAGTACAACATGCCGAGCTCGCGCTGCGCCGCCAGATGGCCCTGTACGGCAGCCAATTCCAGCCAGCGGATCCCCTGTTCGTAGTCGCGGCCGCCGCCTTCGCCGCGGGCGTGGGCGAGGCCGATCTTGTATTGCGCGGGCGCGTATCCGTCCAGGGCGGACTTGAGGAACCATTGCCGCGCCAGGGCCTTGTCCCGGGGTACGCTGTTGCCGAGCGCGTAGGTCATGCCGGTCTCGAAGTCCCGGCGGGCGGCCGCCAGCCGCTTGTCCTTGACCGCCGATGCCTGACCGCGGCCCGCGGCCGCTGTCGGAGGCGCGTGCGCGGGCTCGCCGTCTTTTAACAAGTTGCTGAACCGGATCGTCAACTCTTCCCGCAGCAGTTCGGCATCCAGGTTTGGCCAGCGCCGCAGCACTTCCTGGGCGGTAGTGGAGCCCTGTTTTACCGCCTGTCCGTACCATTGTCGCGCCAGCGAAGGATCGGGCGCCGTCCCTTCGCCGGTAAGGTAGAAGTGACCCAACAGGTACTGGGCTGCGCCCAGGTTCTCTTCGGCCGCCCGCTGGGTCCAATGCGCCGCGAGTACGCGGTCGCGGATTGTCTCGTATCCCAGGTAGTGCCGCGCCGCCAATTCCAGTTGGGCCTCCGGTTGCCCGTCGAGGGCCAGCGCTTGCAAGCGCTCCAGCTGCGCCGGTTCGGCGCCGGACGGCAGCAGGGGGCGCGGAGCCAGGGTCTCCAGCTCGGCCTGTGCGGGCGCGTACCCTTGTTTCGCTGCCCGCCGCAGCCATTGGACGGCACGTTCCCGGTCCCGCGGTATGCCCTGGCCCAGCCGGTAGAGCCGGGCGAGGTGGTATTGAGCCGCGGCGTCTCCGCCCCGGGCGGCGCGGCGATACCAATATGCCGCCCGTTCCGGGTCCAGGGACAGGCCCTGGCCAGTATGGTAAAGGCGCGCGAGTTGCAACTGCGCGGAGATGTAGCCCCGGTCGGCGGCCACCTGGAACCAATGTCCCGCCGCCCGCCAGTCCCGCTCGGCACCCTCGCCGTAATAGTGGGCGATCCCCATGCGGTAGCAGGCTGCCGGGTGCCCCTGCCGGGCCGCTGCCTGGTACCAGCGCGTCGCCAGCTGGGGGTCGGGCGCCACGCCTTCGCCAAGCGTATGCAGCACTCCGAGGTTGTACTGCGCGTCGGCGTGTCCCTGCCAGGCGGCCTGCCGGAACCACTGCGCGGCCTGTTTGGGATCCCGCGGCAGTCCCTGGCCGGTGTGGTACAGGTAGCCGATGTAAGTTTGGGCGCTGGGGTCTCCGGAGCGCGCCTGCTGCAGATAGTCCTGGAGGGAAGTCTCGGCGGTTGCGGCGGTTACGGCAGCCAGGAGCGAGGCAAGGATCGGTGCGGCGGGCAATGCAGTTCGCCAGCCTCCGGCAGGCGCGCGCCGTCGCCGGAGATGGCGCCTGCGGGGCTGGGATGGAGGGGAGGGCAGACCGTAAAACATGGCGGTATCCGCGAATCCTCCCGCAAAACCAGCCGCAGTGCAAGAAATAGTATCGTTCCGCCCGCTTTGGCGGGGCAGGGCCTGCTGGACGGAAGCCGCCGGTTTAGAAGCTGTATTCGCCGTCTAAGAGGAATTCGTAGCCGGGACGACCGTCACTGCGCCGGGTGCGCTTCGCTCCGGCACTGAGAGCAAAACGCCGGGCTTCGAAGCGCAGGCCGCTGCCGTATTGGCGCTGTCGCCCGGAGACGTTGCCGTTGCCGTAGATCGTCACGATGCCGGGCGTGCCCCAGAAGCGGGCGTCGCCGATGCCGTAGGCCAGTTCGCCGTGCAACGAACGCCGCAACGAGCGGCGCAGTGCCCCGGCGGCGGCGTCCGCTATCGCCGCGCCGCCCGCCAGCGCGTGCGTGTTCGCCGTTGCCCCGAATTCCGGCTGTAGCGACAGCATCAGGCCGCGTCGGTCGTTGCCGAAGTCGTAGCGCAGGCCGCCCGTCAGCAGGTATTCCTTATATTTGCGCCGGCTGATCTGGCCGTCTTTGTTGGTGATTCGCGCTTGCAGCTTCAGGTTGCTCTCCAGCCCCAGTTTGGGCCATAGGAGGTCGAAGCCGCCGCCGAGTTCCCCCGTTACGGCGTTGGGCGCGGCGTCGCCGAAGTCCTGCGCCGCGCCCAGCAGCAGGAAGGGCCGCACATGCGTTCCCGCCATGGCGCCGAAGCGTCCCGCCAACTCCAGCTCGGCTTGCACCTGTTGCGCGTTGGTTGTGGTTTCGCCGTACTTTCCAGGCGGCACGGTGCTGTCGCCCGTGAGGCGCCCCCCCTCTATGGTGCCCTGGGCCGCGGTCGTTGACAGGCGCAACAGGATATCCACGGGCGTCTGCGAGGGCCGCCGCAAGGTCAAGCCGGCGGCGCCGAGCACTAGATCGGAGTCGCTCGCGCCTTCGCGCCGCGTGCCGCCCGCTTCTTGCTCGATGATATCCACCTCGCCGCGGCCATAGCCGCCCAGCACCCATACGCTGACTGCCCGCGAGGGCTGCCAGGCCGCGTAGGGAACGATAGAGATCATATCTTGCTCGAAGGTGGAGGTGCCGGGCAGCCCCGGCAGGATATTCGCGTCCAGTTCCAGATCGCCATGGGTATAACCCGCGGCCATGCCGATCAGGAAGTTTCCGTAGCGCCGGTCCGCGCCCAAGTAGAAAGTCCAGGCATCGCCCTTGTAATCGGCGAGCTCGCCGCCGATCACCGGTTCTCCCTCCAGCTTCGTGTAGCCGCCGCGGCCCCATATCACCGTTCCCGTCCTGGCGCCGGACTCGCCTTGCGCCAGGGCGAAGCCGGAGTCGCCCAACAGTTGCCGCGGGGAAAGGCCGTCGTTTGCCGATGCCGCGGCGATGACGATGCCCTCCAGCCCTTGCAGCGCGGCGCCGCCGTCGTCGCCGTCAGCCGGCATGTTCAGGAGTTGCCGCGGGGTGGGGCTTTGCGCCGGCATCACGATGCCGATGCCCGTAAACGGCACTGGCGCGACGCCTTCCTTGCCGCCGCCCGCGACCACCTGCCGCCCGCCCACGGTCAACGCCAGCCCCGGCGCCAAGGCCCCCGAGTCCGGGTCCAGACGGCGCGAGATCGTCGGGATGGCCAGGATCATGGCCGCCCGGGTCAGCATTGCCCCGGCCACCTCCAGGCGTTGTTCGCGCAACCGCGGGTCGTCCGCCACGTCCGTGATGCGGATGCGCAACGGGTTTGGGGCGCCGATGACAGTCGTTTCCGGCGGCATGTTGCCGCTCAGGGTTATGACGATGAAGTCGTCGTCCGCAACCTCGCTGACCGTGTCCCGCGCGGGGGTCAGGGTGAAGGTCTTGACGGTCTCATCCATGGCGAAAGTCAAAATGCCGCTGGCGTCGGTAACATCGCCGGCTGCCGCGGGCAGCGTCGTCGCCCCGGCAATGTCGCCGTCTTCCAGGGTAACCGCGTATGCCACCATTACGTTCCCGGCGCGCGCGCCGCCGCCGAGTCGCAGCTCGATCGCGGCCGCTTCGCCTTCGGCCACCCGGCCCGGTCCGGAGAGAGAGAACCGCGCGCCGTCGTCGTCGGCAATGGTCGCGGTCGCCATCGCCGTATGCGAGGCCGCATCTATGCCAAGGAGCCTCGCCCCTGCAGGCGTGGCAAGGGCCGTCGCCCCGGTGGGGTCGGGGTCCACGGCGGGCATCCCGGTCGCGGGATTCGTTTCTATCACCTGGTTAATCGTTAACTCGAAGGTTTCGTCCGGCTCCGCCGCATTGTCGTTCACCGTCTCAATCCGCAACGAGGCGGTATTCCGGCCCGGGGGGATGACAATGCTGTACTGCGATGCCGGGACCGGCGGGCTCGCCGCCGAGTCGCCCGCGCATGCCGCTGTTGCCGGGAACAGGTAGTCGGCGTCCACCGTGTCTTGCAGACCGCCGGGCAGACCGCCAGTGGCCCCTCCGTCCTCAAGGTCGTAGCAGATTCTCAGGGCTGCGGTGTGCGGCAGGGTGCTCTGCGCCAGGGGTACGACCTCGAAGCGGAACACGGCGGCTTCGCCCTCGGTCACGGTGCCCGGCGGCAAGCCGTTCGAGTCCGTGTCCGGCAACGTGACCCGCACTTCCCGCACATGGGCGACGTTACCCAGTGCGGGGATCGTCGCCGTTGCTATGGCGGTTCTGATACGAACCGAGGGAGGGCTGTCTCCGCCGGTAACCCTGGTGGCGCCGGTCAGTGCGAGTGTCAGGGTTTCCGCGTCGTCTTCCTCCGCCCACCGGTCCTGCCTGACATGGATCCGGATCCTGCCGCCGCGCCGGCCCGCGGGGATGGACAATATCCCCATGGAGGTGTCGAGGTCGGGGAGCACTCCCGCCCTCGTAGGATTGGGCATATTCGTGCTGGCCGTGTACGCGACGCGCACTTCGTCGGCGGAGGGGACCGTTAGCGTAACGAAGAACTCTATGTTCGTGCCTTCTGTTACCGTGGCGGCGCCACTGGTCACGGCGACCGCCAGGGCGGCGCTACTGGCGGCGATGTTGGCCGTTGCCGTTGCGCCGGGCATGCCGGTCGCGGGCACGGAGGCCATGCCCGCGCTGGTGGCGCCCGTCAGCGTCACGCTAAAGCTTTCCACCGGTTCGTTGAGGGTGTCTGGCGCCGCCGTTACGGTAATCGTGCCGCTGGTCTCTCCGGCGCGGATCTCCAGCCTGTTGCCCGCGCCTGCGCTCAGCGCCACGCTGTAGTCGGCGGCATCCACGTCGCCGCTTATGGAGAAGGGGATCGCTACGGGCGCGGTGGGCGTACCGCCTGCGATGCTCACGGTGAACACCGCTTGGTTTACGTCGCCAGGCATGGCGTCCATGGTGGCGAGTTCCTGGAGGGGTGCGCTGCCGTCGGTGCGCGCCACCGACACCTGGAGCGGGTCGTCGTCCCCGATCCGCACCGTTGCCTCGCCGTTTGCGCCGCTGATCCCCGCGCCGGTGATCGGCATGCCGGCGCCATCGAGCAGGGTCGCGCTGACCAGGGTCATGACAATGGTCTCTTCGGCTTCGTTCAGCATATCGTCGGTTACCTGGATCCGGATCGGGGCCAGGGTGTCGCTCAGAGAGAGCGTCTCGGTGCCGGAAGGTTGGGTGTAATCCCGATTCGCGGTGGCGGTGCCGCTCATCCTGTAGTTCACGCGCAGCCTGTTGCTGCGGATTCTGGCGCTCAAGCCCACCGTGATGTTGAAGGTTGCCGTCTCGCCTTCCGATTGACTCGCTGTAGCCGCGCGTACCGATACGATGTGGTCCGCCGCCGCGCTCGCCCGGATGGTTACGGTGGTTTCCGTTTGGCTGGCGGAGATCGCCCCGCCGCCCGCCGACGGCGTCGAGACCCCGGTGAGGGCTACGGTCAGGGTTTCGGCGATATTCTCCGCGGTTCCGTCGGCGAGCGCGCGAATATCGAGATCGCGCTCGTATCGGAAGCTGCCGTCCTGGGCGCGGGTATAGGTCAACGTGCTGGGATTGCTGGAAAAGATCAGCATGCCGGCGTTCGGATCGTCGTAATCGTCGGCCGTCACGATGCCCGCGATGCTGTACATCACCGTCGTGTCTTGCGACAACCGGCCGCCGGAGAGAGTGACGGTAAAGCGGGCGTCTTCGCCCTCGTCTATTTCCGCCGGGGCGCCTGCCGCGCGCGTCACCGAGGCCGTGACCTGGTCGTTGTCCGTCAGCGTCGCATTTGCCGTCGCGGCGATGGGGATGCCGACGAAGCTGCCGTCCGCGCCGGGCGGGTCCCGGTACAGGTGCAGAATAATGGTTTCGTCCGCTTCGTGCAGGTTATCGGCCCTGACGGGAAGTCGGATCCGTTGCGCGCTACGGAAGGTCAGAGTCCCGGTAGCGGTGGCTCCGTTGGCCGCGAAGTTCGCGCCGTCGGGCGCGGTATAGTCGCGCCCATCCTGGCTGGCCGTGCCCGGCGTGGCGGTGCCGCTCAGCCGGTAATACAGGGGCCTATCCATCGCGGGCGCCGGCGAAGCCGCAACCGCGAACACGACTTCGTTGCCCGTGCCGTCGTTGTCCCGGTCTTCCTCTATGATCGTTTGCTCCGCGCGCACCGTGTAGCGCACCGGTTCTTCGATAACGATTTCCACTACCGTGTCGTCGGCAAGGCCGGCGGTTGGCGGCATCAAGATGCCGTCGCGCCCCAGGACTCTGATGCGGTCCGCGTCAGGGGCGGCATTCAGAAGTTGCAGGCGCAGACGCTCCCCCGATTCCGCTATGTTGTCGTCCGCGGCTTGCAGGCGCACCAGCAGGCAGTTCTCGATGCTGGGGATGCTGGGGATGTTCTCGATGCTGGGGATATTGTAATCCGCGCGCGAGAAGTCTCCGGGGCGCAGGCCGATGCTGCCGCCAGCCAACTGCAGGTTGGTGCTGGTAAAAGTAAAATCGCTGACTCCGACTCCGGGGCCGATGCCGATGCTTACGGCGCCGGCCACGCCCGTTA
>JAPPQA010000163.1:9603-11526 GCA_028817255.1 Gammaproteobacteria bacterium
GTGCGCCGTCAAGCTCACCGTTATGTCAGGCGAGGCAGGCGTAGTCTGCGCCCGTGCCGTCATCGCCCCCAGCACCAGGGTTCCCGCCAGCGCCGCCTGCAGCAGCCGCCCGCGGCGGCGTAGCGCGTCGCGTCTGGGCGGCAAGGGCAGGCCGTTCGTCAGATCGCTGGCGTCGGCAGTGTTCATCGTTTTGTCTCCTGGCATGATTTTTTTGCCCGATTTCTAGAGGGCGCAAGCATAACAGATAATTTTATCCATAAAAATAGCAGGTTGATAGTAATTATTCAACTTGAATATATATCTCGCCGCTGACGGATCGTGTTTGCGGGCCGCCCCGGCGTCCGCTTGCCGGGCGCCTGCCGCCCACTACCCAAGCCTGTGGCGGCCTGTTATTTTCCGCCCTTGCCATGGCGGGCTCAGCAGCGATTCGGGGACGGTGCGGGATACGACGGTGACGGCGGAAGGCATGAATAATGGCGGGCAACGCCTGCGCGAGTTGCTGGCGCGGCCGGGGATCGTGCGCCTGCTCGGCGCCCACGATGCTTTAACCGCGTTGGCGGTCGAACGAGCCGGTCTCGAGGCGGTCTTTCTTGGCGGCTTCGGGGTCAGCGCCAGTATGTTGGGTCTGCCGGACCTCAATTTCCTGGGCATTTCCGAGATGGCGGAGGCGACGCGGCGCGTGGCGCAAAGGGTTTCTTTGCCGGTACTGGCCGATGCCGATACCGGACACGGCGGCTTGCATAACGTGGCGCATTGCGTGCGCGAATTGCGCCAGGCGGGGGCGGCAGGGATGATCCTCGAAGACCAGGAATTCCCGAAGCGTTGCGGTCACTTTGCCGGCAAGAGGGTGATCCCGGGCGCGGAGATGGCGCGCAAGATTCAGGTCGCCGCCGCCGCCCGCGGCGACTCCGGCTTTGTGCTGGTGGGGCGCACGGACGCCCGCGAGCCCCATGGTCTGGAGGAAGCGATCCGCCGGGCGAACCTCTATTGCGAAGCCGGGGCCGACGTGGCCTTCGTCGAGGCGCCCTTGTCCGAGGAGGAGCTGCGCGCCGTCTGCCGCCAGGTGCCGCATCCCAAGCTGGTGAACATGCTGGCCTTCGGCAAGACTCCGAGCCTGAGTGCGGCGGCGCTCGCGGAGATGGGTTTCGATATGGTCGTGGCGCCGATCGATTCCGTGCTGTTGCTTGCCCGGGCCATGGGCCGTCTCGCGGAAGCCTTCCGGCAGGACGGGCATACCGGGGCGCTCGCCGGCGAGATGACGGATTTTGCCGGGATCAAGGAGTTGTTGGGGTTGCAGGAGTTCCTGGACCTTCAGGAAGCCCGGGATAAGCCCGCGGACTGAATTCGCGCCCCGCGATTCCCCCGGCAGCTCTATTCCCAGATCGCTACCCGCGTACCGATCTCCAGGTATTGCCGCAACTCGCGCAGTTGCGAGTTGGTCAGGGCGATACAGCCCTTGGTCCAGTCGAAATTGCGGTGGATAAAGCTTTTGTCCGCCGAGGGGGCGCCCAGGCCGTGCAGGCCGATCTGGCCTCCCAGCGGGGTGTTCTGCGGCGGGATGCGCGCCTCTTGGTGCGCCTTGGCGAGATTTTGGAAGCTTTGCGCGTCGAGCCGCTCGTTCAGGTAGCCGCGCCAGGCGTCGCCCAGATTCGGGTAGTTGAGCTGGATAAAGGGGCCGAATTTCCCCTGTTCCCGGAACGCGACCACCCGGTAGATGCCTGTAGGCGTCTTTTTGTCGCCGCGCATGTTTTTGTCTCCCCGGCCGCCGCTGCCGGTGGCGATCGGGTACCGTTTGACGATGCGCCCTCTTTGCCGGACCAGGAGTTCCCGCTCGGATTTCCGAATCTCGAGACGGTAGCCGGGCGCCTCTTCCGCCAGGAGTGCGCCCGCGGGCGCCAGGAGCGGGAGCGCCGCCAGCAGCCA
>JAPPQA010000164.1 GCA_028817255.1 Gammaproteobacteria bacterium
TCTATGCGGGATTCCGGCTTTCGCCGGAATGACGAGGTAAAGGGCGGGAATGGCGGGGTAAAGGGCGGGAATGGCGAGGTGGGGGCGCGGGAATGGCGCGGCGGGGGCGCACGGGAATAGCGGGGTGGGAATCGTTTCCCCTCGATTGCGTAACGGCTTGGGGGGCGCGCCTCAGATTGCTTCAGACATTATGAAACAGGTCGAGCCAGAACCGTAAAATGCTTTTAAAGGCACTTTCCTCTTGGCAAGAGTACTGCAATCCGTCCCGCACCCCTTGTCGTATTTCGTCTTGAAATATTTCCCGGCCCTCTTCCGGGCCAAGCACCCGAACCAGTTCCGGATAGGGATAGGCGGCGCCGTCCTGCATGACGAATTTTTGCTCCATAATTTTTCTCGCCGGAAACAACGTCTTGTATTTCAAGGACAGGGTTTTGTTCCCGCGGTCGAAACGATACTCCTCGACCCCCGGGAACACGGCATGATACCGCCTGATATCCCGAAAAGATTCGGGATCTGCAACGCTGGTGTTGTCCGCCACTATTTCTCCCGAAGGGAGTTTGATTTTAGTGAGTACGAAATCCTGAATATAATGGAGGGTCACCGCTTCCTCCGTTGCGGCTACGCTGTAAGTCCCGCCTTTCATGGCAGCCGTCAAGGGCCGGCGCTGATTCTCCCCCTCGAAATAGAAAGAGAGATGCCTTAGATTTACGGAATAGCTGTTCCACGCAAAGCGGAGCCCGTGCTGCTGGTCGCCGCTAAGACAGTGATAAGAATCCGCGTGCGCATTCGCAGCCGGACAGGACGCGAAAAACAAAGCCAACAGAGGCAAAACGGCGCGGCTCGATACTTTCATTTCCCATTCCTCCGATACGGCATTGTACCCCATTGCCGGGCGCAATCGCCTGCATAGAGCCCGGCCTTGGGGTTCCGCGGAGCCAGGGCCGGGTACGCCCGGCCTGGGTGCTCCAGCCCCTGAACGAGTCGCAATCCTGCCGTTCCCCGCCGATAGCGCCGCTCCCTTTCCCGCGGCTGTGCTGTTGCGCCCCCCTTCCGGGGCGCATCGGCACCCTCGCTGCCGGAAAAAACCCTCCGCTCGGCGCAATCGCGGATTTCGGGGTACATGCGCGGTAAAGCCAAAGCGTTCGCCACATGCGGCACCCGGGATGACGACGATGCGCCCTCGCGCCGAAACGCAAGCCGCCTCCCTGCTTGCCATATACGCGGATTCCGGTACCATGGCGGCATGTTGCGGGGAAGCATACCGGCCCTGATCACCCCTATGAAACAAGGGGTTTCTCCAGATACCGCCCTTGACGAAGAAAGCCTGTCCCGGCTTATGGAATTCCACGTGGAGCAGGGGAGCGACGCCGTGGTGGTGACGGGGACCACCGGCGAGGCGGCTACGTTGAGCCGCGACGAGCATTACGCCCTGATGTCCCGGGCGGTGGAGATGGCGGCGGGGCGGTTGCCGGTGATCGCCGGCACCGGGGCGAACTCCACCGCGGAGGCGACGGATCTGACGCGGGGCGCCAAGCGGGCCGGCGCGGACGCCTGTTTGCTGATTGCGCCCTACTACAACCGGCCTACCCAGGAAGGGCTTTACCTGCACTACAAGCACGTGGCGGAGGCGGTGGATATTCCCCAATTGCTGTACAACATACCGGGACGCACCGCCTGCGACCTGCTGCCCGAAACGGTGGCCCGCCTGGCCGGGCTTGCCAATATCGTCGGAATTAAAGAAGCTAGCGGGGACCTGGGGAGGGTCGCCCGCTTGCGAAAACTTTGCGGAGAGGATTTTCTGTTGTTCGATGGCGACGATGCGAGCGCGATGGATTTCATACTCCGGGGGGGACAGGGCGTCATCTCGGTAACCGCCAACGTGGCCCCCGCCCGTATGCGAAAAGTGTGCGACTGCTCCCTGGCCGGAGACCGGGAGAGCGCCGCCGCCGCCAGCGCCCCGCTGGAAGACTTGCACCAGGCGCTGTTCGTCGAGCCGAACCCGATCCCGGTCAAGTGGGCCCTGCACCGGATGGGCCTGATTGAGGCGGGCATCCGTCTCCCTATGACTTGGCTTTCCGAAAAATGCCGGGACACGGTGGCGCAGGCGATGCGGACCGCCGGAGTCCTGCAACATTAGCGTCCTCGCCCGACCCATGCGCGTTCCGGTTCGGTTCTCCGGCGTATTCCTTGCCGTGCTGGCATGCGTGCCGCTAGGCGCCTGCCAACTGTTGGACAAGGTGGAAGAGGACAGACGCACAGAGTATCTGAAGAGTCGCACCTTGCCGGACCTGGAGATCCCCCCGGACCTGGTCGCGGCGGACTCCGGGGAGCCGCTTGTCATTCCGGGAGAGGTGCCGGGCGAAGAACCGGCCGGGCCGGAACAGACGGCGGGCGAGGCACTGCCCGTACAGGAAGAGGCGCCGGAACAGGCGGCGGGCGAGGCGCCGCCCGTACAGGAAGAGGCGCCGGAACAGGCGGCGGGCGAGGCGCCGCCCGTACAGGAGGAGACGCCGGAACAGGCAGGGCGACAGGACGCCGGGGAAGACGCCGCGGCCGCCGAAGCGAGCGAATCGGAACCGGCGGCAACGGAACCGGCCGAGGCGGAATCGCAATTCGCCGCGGTTGCCGGGCGGCGGCCCGTCCCCAGCCCGCCGCTGGAGCCCGGCCTGCCGCCGCCGCGCCGGGATACCGTGCTGAACGAGCAACTGGTGAAGGTGCAGGGGGAGTGGAAGGAAGTCTGGCCTCTGCTGCGAAAATTCTGGGGCTCGAAGGGCTTGGCCCTGGACCTGGAAGACCTGTCGCTGGGGGTCATGGAGACGGTGTGGACGGTACCCTACCTGCAACAGGACATGACGGTGCGCAACCGCTTCAAGCTGTTTCTGGAGCCGGGCCCGGAGGAAGGCATTCTGCATGTGGTCCTTTCCTCGGAGAAAGAAGTATATCTGGAGCAGGAGGGAAGCCAGGAGGGCGACTGGCTGCTGCAGGATCCGGACCTGTTACTGGAAAAGAAGTACGCCAGCGAGCTGCAGGGCTTCCTCGGCGAGCACCTCTAAGGCGCGCTTAAGGGCGCCGCCCGGCGCCCGCCGCGATGGACCGGCGCAGGCCGGCCATGGTCTCCGTTACGCAGACGCCTCCGTTACGCAGACAATTCCGCGATGCGTTCCCCGCGTCCCGTATTTTTGCCCGCCGCGGGCCGTTCTTCCGGGGCCGTAAAGGAGACAAAGGGATTCTCCGACTGCCGGAACTCAAGCCCTACCGGAGTGCCGCTCAGGCCCAGTTCCGCCGTCATGAGATTGGCCAGGTAGCGGCGATAATTCCAAGGTATGCGGGCGACTTGCCGCCCGTGAATCACGATCCGCAATGGGGCCCTGCTGCCAATATGGGCGTATAAAAGGCGGATCCTGCGGCCCCTTACCATGGGCGGCGGATGCCTGGCCGCGGCCTCCCGAAGGATTCGGGTCAGCTTGGAGGTGGGGAAGTCCATGCACAGGGAGGCGGAGGCGCGCTCGATGGCGGCGAACAAGCCGCCCATGCCGTTGCCGTACAAGGCGGATATGTAGCGCACCTCCGTGCCGGGGGCGAAGACCAGCCGGCTTTCGATCTCCCGCCGCAGCCGCTTTTGCCGCGGCAGAGGCAGCCGGTCCCACTTGTTTACCGCGATGACGCAACGTTTCCCCTGCCGCAGCGCAAGGTTCAGCAGCTTGGCATCGCGGGCGACCAGCCCTTCTTCGGCCGTTGCGACCAGCACCACGAGCTGGGCGTCGGCGAAAGTCTGCAAGGACTTGGCAATGCTGAGCCGCTCCAGCCGCGTCGTCTTCGGGTAAGGGCGGATGCCGGCCGTATCGGTTACCGAGCAGCGCATCCCGGCAAGGGACAGGCCGTCGAGGTCGGTGCTGACGCTGTCGCGGGTGGTGCCGGGAACGGCGGCGGCGATCATCCGCTCCCGCCCCAGGATGCGGTTTACCAGGGTGGACTTTCCCACGTTGGGGCGGCCTATCACGGCGATGCGAAAGCGTTGCTCGTCGGCAGCGGCGGCGGCCGGTTTCGCCGGCGCCCGCAGGCCGGACAGCGCCCGCTCCATCAATTGCGCCACGCCGTTGCCGCGCAGGGCGGAAATCGCCTGCGGCGCGCCGCAACCCAGGGAGTAAAAATCACGCACCGCCCGCGCCGGCGCCTGCCCCTCGGTTTTATTGACCGCCAGGCAGAACGGCGGCCCCAGCCGCCGCAATCGGTGCGCCAGTTCTTCGTCTCCGGAGGTGGGGCCGGCGCGGCCGTCCGCCAGCCACAGCAAAAAGTCCGCATCCTTTGCGGCCCGCAGCGTATGCCGATTCGCCGCCCGCGCCAGGGGCGCCCGCCCCGCCTGCCATTGCCCCGGCAGGCCGCCGGTATCGGCAACCAGATGCGGGCGCCCGCCGTAGCGGCCGTTGCCCAGCAAAAGGTCCCGGGTCACTCCCGGGAAATCCGCCACCAGCGCGTCCCGGGTGCCGGTCAGCCGATTGAACAGCGTGGATTTTCCGGCGTTGGGATGCCCGACGATTACGATCAAAGGCAGAGTCAAGGCAGCCGCTCCGAGAAGGCCGCGATCTCTCCGCTGGCGGCATAGGCATACAGCAGGCGCTCGGTGGCGAGGGATGCCAGGACGGGGCTGCTGGCGAGCCGCACCCGGCCGGCAGGGCTCCCGTCGCTGCGGCGGAACCAATGCAGATAGCCTTCTTCGTCGCCGCAGACCACGTAGCGGTCGAACACGGCCGGGGGGGAAGACAGGCGCCGGTGGCGCAACAGGTCCTGTTGCCAGCGGGGTTCTCCGGTAGCGCGGTCCAGGGCGAGCAGGCGGCCTTCGTCGTCCGTGACGTACAGGTTGGAGTCGTCGGCGGCGAGGCCGCTGTAGGAAGAAACGGCATGCGTCCAGGAAATGCGGCCGGTCAGCAGGTTCACCATGGCGATGTTGCCCTGATAGCTGGACGCATATACGGAATGGTCCACGACCTCCAGTTCGGCATCCACGTCCACCATGCGCTCCAGCTCGGATCGGCCGCTAGGCGGGCTGACTTCGATCTCCCACAGCGGTTTGCCGCTGCTTAATTCGATGGCGGCCAGGTTCCCCGAGTCGAACCCCGCCAGGACAATGTTGTCGTGAAGCACCGGGGCGCTGGCGCCATGCAAGGTCAGGGGGGGCGGGTTAGTGCTATAGACCCACAATTTGCGGCCCGAGCGGGCGGCGATGCGGAACAGCTTTCCGTCCAGGGTGCGCACCAGGACGCTGTCCGTGCCGACGGCCGGGGGCGCCAGCACCTCGCTGGACACCCGGGCGTTCCACAACCGCTTGCCCTGGCCGGCATCGTAGGCCAGCACTTCGCCTTCGTCCGTGCCCACCACTACGATTCCCCCGGCCGCCCCCGGCCCGCCCGCGATCCGGGTTTCCGTATCCCGTTTCCAGATCTTTTTGCCGCTTTCGGCATCCAGGGCCAGCAGGTTGCCGGTACCGTCGGCGGCGTACAAGCGGTCGCCGTCCAGCACGATCCGCAAGCCCCGGCGCGCCAATTTTTCCGGAGTGCCGCCGATGTCCGCGGACCAGCGTTTTGCGATCCGAATCGCGTCGGCGATGCCGGCCAGGGCGGCCGGCTCTTTTGCCGCCGGTTTTTTGCCCGCGCCGCCGCAGGCCGCGGCGGCCAGCAACAAGACCGCCAACGGCAACAGGGTCCTCAACTCTTTCCCCCCGCGCCGGCCGCGGCGGGCCCCAGTTCCTCCAGCTTCATTTCCAGGAAGGGCGAGCGGCCGGCGGCCCCCGCCGCCCGCAATGCCTGGCGATAATATTCCGCCGCAAGGTCCTTGCGTTCCTTCAGCCACCAGAGGTCGCCTTGCAACTCGTAGTATGCAGGCGAGGGGTATGAAACCCGCACGGCTTGCAGCTCTTTTTCCGCCTCTTCGAGTTCCCGGGCCGCGAGCAGGACGCGGACCAGCCGCAGGCGCGCGATATGGCGAATCAGGGGCTCGCCGCCGTTTTCGAGCGCCCAGCGCAAGCGGGAGGCGGCCTCCGCCAAGTCGCCGTCTTCCGCCAGGAAGCGGGCATGCAGCAGCGCGGCGAAAGACGCATACGCGGTCTTCGGGTATTCCGCGCGCAATTGCTTGGCCAGTTTTTCCACGACCTCCATTTCTTCTAACCCGATCTGCTCGGCTTCCCCGAGTTCCGTCCGCGCCAGCAATTCCTGAAATATTCCGGAGGCCTCTTCCGCCAGCCGCAATTGCCGCGCCTCCCAAAAGCGCCAGCCGACCACGCCGCATACGCCGATGGCCAGCCCGCAGATCAGGGCCTTGCCGTTGCGCTGCCACCACTCCTGCAGAGCGCTAAGGTCTTCCTGGTAATATGGATCCATTCCGGTTGTTCCGTTGCGCGAAAGTTCCGCGCGAGAGTTCCGCCCGGCCCGCGGTATGGGCCGGCTACGGCCGCGATTTTACCTGCTGCGACCGCATATGGACAAGCAGCGGCGGGCGCCGCGTAGCCGTTACGCAATCGAGGGGAAACGATTCCCACCTCGCCATGGAGGGTAGATTCCTGCCTCCGTTAATGCAGTAAAGACAAGCCAGGGGCGAGCCTGCGTCTCATTTTTCCCATCACTCCCCCCTTCCATTACTCCCCCTTGAGGGGGAGTCGCAGCAGCCAAGCCGTCAGGCGCCGGCTGCCGCGGTGGGGGGAAGGCGGCCCTTGCGGTTCTCCTGGGCGG
>JAPPQA010000165.1:0-1530 GCA_028817255.1 Gammaproteobacteria bacterium
CGGCGCCCCCCGGCGGCGCATTTGTCGCCTTTTTGCCGCTTGCCTATACTGTGCGGCGCGCATGGAGTTTCCCCGGATGGGCGGCGGGGCGCCGCCGTTCTCCCCGGGATGGGAGGATAATATTTTGCCTAGATACGACCGGGTGGCGGCGGCACTGCATTGGGTCATGACTGTACTGGTGTTCTGCCTGCTGGGCCTGGGATTTTACATGGTTGACTTGCCCAGGGGCAGCGACGAGCGCAGTTTTGCCTTCGCTCTGCACAAATCCCTGGGACTGAGCGCATTATTGCTGCTCGTGTTGCGTTTCGCCTGGCGCTTGCGCCGCCCGCCGCCGGCATGGCCGCCCGCCATGCCTCTGTGGCAGGTGCGCCTGGCGCTGGCGGTGCACCGCCTGTTCTATGTCTTCTTGTTCCTGCAGCCGCTCAGCGGCTATCTCTCCTCGTCTTTCAGCGGCTACAGCACCCGCTGGTGGGGCATTCCCCTGCCGCAGTGGGGCTGGAAGGCGCCGCCGCTGAACGAACTGTTTACCGGTTTTCACAATGCCTTTGCCGTGGTGTTGCTGTGCCTGATCGCCTTGCACCTGTTCGGGGCGCTGTTGCACTTTTGGCGGCCCGGCAGCGTGGATACGCTACAGCGCATGCCTCCCTTCCGGCGCCGTCCTCCCGCCCCTGCCGCCTCCCCGGCCGAGCTTTAGCCGCGCCGCCCGTCGCTCAGCCTGGCCGCGAGCCGCTCCAGGACCTGCGGGCGCGAGAAGCGCAGGCAGGAGATGGCCAGCGTCGCCGCCATGCAGGAGACCAGCAGCAGCAGATCGCGGGCGACGGAGAAATCGGCGGCGAAGTCCGGCGGCAGGTCGGCCCGCGGCAACAAGGCGTGCTTGAGCAGGTCCACGCAGTAACTGAAGGGATTCAGCAGGGTGGCGATTTTCAGGGCGTCCGGCAGGTGCTCGATGGGGTAGAGCGCGCCGCTCAGGAAGAAGACGGGAAAGATGAAGAAGTTCATGATCACCGCGAAATTCTCCAGGGTTTTGCTGAAGACGGCGATCAGCGTGCCCAGACTGGCGCTGAACAGGGCGGTGATCGCCATGCCAACGGCCAGCAGGGGCAGGTGCGGGAGCGGCTGCAGGAAGCCCATGGCCGCCAGCAGCGCCAGCAGCAGGAGGGCGTGCGCCAGCCCTACGAACGCCGCGCTTAAGGTGCGGGCGACCAGGATCCAGGGATGCGCGAAGGGGGCGATCATCAGCATGCGCATTACCCCTGCTTCTTTGTCGTAAACCATGGCCAGGGAGGCGAGAATGGCGCCGAACAGCAGCGTCATGCATAGAATGCCCGCGATCAGGAAGTATTGGTAGCCTTCGCGGCCCAGTTGCTCCAGCAGGGAGCCGAAGCCGCCGCCGATGACCAGCAGCCAGATCAGCGGGCGCGCCATGGAGCTGACCAGCCGGCCGCGTTGCCGGATCATGCGCTTCAGGTCGCGGGCGACGATGGCATGCATGGGCCGCCAGGGGATCATGACGCCGCTCCTGGTTTTTCC
>JAPPQA010000165.1:1555-3402 GCA_028817255.1 Gammaproteobacteria bacterium
CGGGCGCTTCTTCGAGCGTTTCCCCGGGCGCCGGTTTCTGGTTCTTCCAGATATACACGTCGTTCAGGTCCGGGCGGCGCAGTTGCAGGGAGGCGACCCGCCCTTGCAAGCGTTTCTGCAGTTCGGCGAGCCCGCCGAAGCCGGCCGGGATTCGAAACAGCAGGTGTTCGCCGTCGCGCGCCGGGGGCGTGAAGCTGCCTTCCAGCAGGGCCAGGACTTCCGCTTCCGCCCCCTCGGGCTCGAGCTCCAGGATATGCGCCCCCAATGCCGCGGTCAGCTCGGCAGGGCGGCCGCGGTCCATGAGCCGCCCTTTGCGCAGGAAGGCCACCTGATCGCAGTCCCTGGCTTCTTCCAGGTAGTGCGTGGTCAGCAGCACGGTCGTCCCCTGGCGCCGCCGCAGGCGCGCCAGGAAGCGCCAGATGGAGCGCCGGTTGATGATGTCCAGGCCGATCGTGGGTTCGTCCAGAAACAGCACCCGCGGCTGGTGCAACACGCCGCGGGCGATATCCAGGGCGCGGCGCATGCCCCCCGACAGCGTCCCGACCATGGTGTCGCGCCGCTCGTAGAGCTCGAACAGCCGCAGCAATTCTTCCGCGCGCCGGGCGGCCAGGGCCGGCGGCAATCCGTGCAGGGCGCCCGCGAACATGAGGTTCTCCCAGCAACTGAGGTGGCGGTCCAGGGCGGACTCCTGGAATACCAGGCCGATTTGCGCTCGGATCCGCACCGCGTCGCCGCGCACGTTGCCGCCGGCCACCCAGGCCTCGCCGGCGCTGGGACGCGCCAAGGTGCTCAGCATGTGGATGGTGGTCGTTTTGCCGGAACCATTCGGCCCCAACAGTCCGAAGAACTCGCCCTCGGCGATATCCAGGTCCAGAGAATCCACCGCGAGGAGGTCGCCGTAGCGCTTGCTCAGTCCCCGGGCAAACACGGCTTGCCCTTGCGGAGCGGGGGAGGCGGGAGTCTCCGCGAGAGTAGAGGCCGCGGCGGCGATCATCGCTTCATGGTATCAGAAGCGAGGCGGCGACGGGGGCGCCTGCGCCGCCCGCGCGCCCGGCCTACCACTCCCAGCGCAGCTCGAGGCCGCCGCCGAAGACCGCGCGCCCGCGGCGGTTGAGGTAGTTGTCGCGCATTTCCGCGTAGCCCAGCAGATGGAAATGTTTGCCGCCGCGCGCGAGGTACAGGCCGTAGTCGGTCTCCGGCGTCACGGGGGCGAGGGACACGCGCGCCGCGCGCCTGGTTACGCCGCCGTCGGGGGCGCGCGCCACCGGCACCGACAGCGAGGCGGCGCCCGAGACCACGCGCAGGGGGCGCGCGACGCCGGCGCCCAGGCGCCAACCGCCGGCCAGATCCAGCCGCGCCGTCGCCGCCCAGGCCTCGCTGTCCAAGGCGTCCACGCCGCGGAGGAGGCTTTGCGCGGCGGTGGCGACGCGGCCGGCCAGGTCCAGCCGGGCCGTCGCCGCCCAGGCCTCGCTGTCCAGGGCGTCCACGCCGCGGATGAGGCTTTGCGCGGCGGTGGCGACGCGGGTGCGGCCGCGGCTCCAGTAGAGGTCCAGGCCCAGCGGGCCGTCCGTATCCAGGGCGGCGCCCAGATGCAGGTAGCGGGTGCGGTGGCCCTGGCCGACGGCGACGGCGCCGGCCAGTCCGGCGCCGAGGAAGGAGTGGCGCTCGATAAGTTCGCCGCCGCCCAGGTTCCAGCGCAGCTTGGCGCGGCCCGGGAAGCGCAAGGCGTCGCCGGTAGCGAGGCGCAGGTGGCGCTCGCCGCTGGCGTTGCGGGCGGCGGCGGTGGCGCGCCAGCCGCGGGCCAGGGGCAGCGCGAGCGAGCCGTCGGGCGCGAGCAGCCGGGCATA
>JAPPQA010000166.1 GCA_028817255.1 Gammaproteobacteria bacterium
TGGTCGTTTACCATCCCCACCCCCTGCATGTAGGCGTAGCAAATCGTGCCGCCCACAAAGCGAAAGCCCCGCTTTTTCAGATCCCGGCCCATGGCCTCGGAGGCGGGCGTGCTGGTGGGGATGTCGGAACTCCGGCGCCACCGGTTCCGCACAGTCGCGCCATCGGTGAACCGCCAGATATAGGAATCGAAACTGCCGAACTCGTTGCGCACCGCCAGAAAGGCGCGGGCGTTGGCAACGGCGGCGAGCACCTTCAGGCGGTTCCTGACGATGCCCGGATCGCCAAGCAGATGGGCGACCTTGCGGTCGCTATAGCGGGCGATCTTTTCGGCATCGAAGCGATCGAATGCCTTGCGGTAGTTTTCTCGCTTCTTCAGAACCAGGCTCCAGCTCAGCCCTGCCTGCACCCCGTCCAGAATCAGGAACTCGAACAGCAGGCGGTCGTCGTGCACCGGGACGCCCCATTCACGATCATGGTATTCCATGGTCAGGGCATCGGTCTCGGCCCATGGGCAGCGCCTGCGACGATCCTTGCGCCGTTGCCTCACCCTCGGCTCCCGCACCTGCCCGGACTGCCGTAGAACCCCGGCCCGGGCATCGTTCGTTGGGCTGCGAAAATTCTCTGCACGGTATTGCCGACGAAGAAACGGTTACGCGCTCAAAAGCGCAACTCCAGGCGCAGATCCGCCCTGGAGTCGCCGCTGCCGTCAAAGCGCACACGGCGCCCGCCCAGGTTCATGCTCCCGGCAAGACCGGATTCGCGCGTCAGCATCGCGGACAGGGACAGGTCGCCGCTCTGCCATGAGGCGCCGATGTGCGCGGCGCCGTTCCCGGCGCGGAGGCCGCGGATGGCGGAGCCGCCTGCCGGCCGCAACTGCTCGCTACGCACTACGCCGATACCGGCGGATATCCCGAAGCGCCGCGTGAAAGCGCGCGTAAGCAGGGCGCCGGCAAGCGCATCCCAGCCATCGCCGACCCGCAGCTGGCCGTTGCCGACAATGCTGCCGCCATGCGCGGAACCCCGATTCGCCGCGGCGCCGACGATCAGGCTCAGCCAGGTCCGCTCGCGCAGGACCAGGCGGGTCCCATATGCCAGCAGCAAAGATTCGCCGCGAGTCGCCTGCCCCCAGCTGAAGAACCGCGCTGGCGCGCAGGCCCCCGCGGGAACCGAGGCGCGGAAACGGCGCCCGGCGAAACCGTCCCCGAAGGAAATATCCGGGCAATCTGTCGCCGGCGCGCCGGCGGCGGCGAAATCTTGCGCAAAAGCGGCAAACTCCCGCGCAAAACTCCATTCGGCATCGTTGCGGTAAGGGACCCGGATGCGGAACGAGCGTCCGAAGCGGTCGCGGCCCACCACGGCGGAGCCGGCCGTCAACCGGGCGCCATGCGGAAGCGAGAGCGCCCCGGCAAACGCAAGGCCGGTCGTGCTATAGCCGCTGGGCAGTTCGAGGCCATCGGCCGGGGCGAGCAGACAGCGCAAGTTCAGATGCCCGTGGCCGAGGTCGGCGCTGCCGCCCTCCGCGCACTGGTAGAGCAAGCGCGGGATTTCCTCGGCGGTGAGTTCCGTGGGCCACAGTCCCCAAATCGTCGCGGCGACGCCGGCGACGATGGGCGTGGAGAAACTGGTGCCCTGAAGAGTCTCCTCAGGGGACACGGGATTGCCGTCCGTGCCCCGGAAGGAAGACGGCCAACGGTGCAGCGTGAACGGCGCCGTCAGGCACCAACTCTCCACCGGGGAGCAGCTTACCGAACCCTCGTGCAGGCCCCGAGGGTCGGGGTCCGGGGAACTGCCGGCAACCACCACCCACCTGCCGGAAGCGCCCAGATCCGTACTACTGAGCATACGCGCATTATCCGCTCCTTGAGGACCGAGATTCCCCGCGGCAACGAAGACGACGGTATTCGGCGGCGCGTGCGCGGCGGCGGTAAACAGATTGTCGTTCAAGAGGTTTGTAATCACGACGACGCCATCCTGGAAAAGATGCGGAAACCGGGTGTACGTCTGAAGGCGCACATTAAGATGGTTCCGGATGCCTGCGGAGACGCCTGCGCTGCCTCCGACAGAGCTTGTTCGGACACTGCCGCCCGAACGGCTCGCCGTTGCCAATGCCCTCATAACCTGCTGGTCATGACAGTTCGCCAAGGTACTGTCGGGACAAAATCCGGCGTCCAATATCTGGGCCGACACGGGCGCATTGGGCTGGGCTTCGGCCCGCGTCATGAATTCGCTGAAGCCCGTCACGCTGCCGCCGTTATTCGGAGCGCCCGCGCAAAGAGAGCTATAGTGCCCATCGGGACACGCCATTTCCGCTTCCGGGAGCGGGGCGGCGGCGGTGACCACGGGTACGGGCGGCATCCCCAGCGGCGGGAGGACCTGCGTTGGCGGGGGGGGCTGCATGGGGGAAGAAGCGGCAGGGCCGCTGCCGCCCCCTCCCCCACACCCCGTCAACAACGGCAGGAGCAACAGGGCATAGCCGTGCGGCAAATGCCTCTGCCTCCGCATCCGCAAGACAGCGGCGGCTGGCCGAATTCTAGACAAGCAGCATCAGTCCCAACACCATGCCCGCCAAAACGACATTCGCGCCCAACACCCAGCGCTGGACGCGCATCCAGGTCTCGATCTTGCGCACTTTCAGCCGCAGGCGCGCTATATCCTCTCTGTGCCCGGCCTGCATGCGCTCGAGCCGCTCCCGCAGCCGTTCGACTTCCTCTCCCAGTTCGCTGCGCAATAATTTGAGATCCGCCTTGGTGGCGAATTCGCTTTGCGCGCCAGGGTCGGCCGCCGCGGTCCGGGCTGTCGCCACCCGCCCGCAACGGTACATACGGGCGCTGCGAGCCTGTTCTTCCTTGATGCCCGCTGCCCGTAACTCGTCCATCCTGCTTGCCAGGTCGGCGGGCAGCTTAATCTTCTTGATTTTCGGCTTGCTCATGTTCAAATTCTCCAAAAGGGGGGCGTTAGCGGGCCAATCCCGCAAATTACCCCCTCGCTCGAATGCGAAAGATACCACGATTCCGCCGCGCCCGGCCTCGCCGCAC
>JAPPQA010000167.1 GCA_028817255.1 Gammaproteobacteria bacterium
CATTCCGGCGAAAGCCGGAATCCCGCATAGAAAGCGCGCGCTTCGCGCTCCTTTGCAGAAATATCCCATGAAGGGAGGGGCGGGCCGTCAGGTTCTGCAATGTGCGCGTACCGCGCTGTATTTGCGCGGGATTCCGGCTTTCGCCGGAATGACGGAAAAAAAGCGGAAGGACGAAAAAAAGCCGGAATGACAAGAGGGGCCGGAATGACAGAGCACCGTTTCCCCACTTCCAAAAAAGCGAATGGTTTTTACACGGCCTGTTGCGCCGGAATGGCGAGGGGTAGGGGGAATGACGAAGGGGAGACCGGAATGACGAGGGGTAGGGGGAATGACAAGGAGGGAGACCGGAATGACAGGGGCGCTACCGTCCTCACGCAGGCAGAGGCAGAGGCAGAGGCAGAGACATGCTTACCCCTATGGAGTATTATCGCCGCTTCGCAGAGGCAGCCTGATTTGTCTCATATGTGGCGGCCCCATGCCCTCGCTTGATCGGATGCGCCGCCTGTTCTACGCTCCCGCGGAATCTCCAAGGCCATGGCACAAAAAGAAACAAACGGCAGTTTCCCGTTGGCGCCGTTGTTGGCGCAACGCCGCAGCGGCCGCGCCTACGACCCGGAGCGTCCGGTCGCGCGCCGCCAGCTGCTGGCCCTGCTCGAGGCGGCCCGCTGGGCGCCTTCCTGTTATGGCGACGAACCCTGGCGCTACCTGGTCTTCGAGCGGGACCGCGAACGGCGCGACTGGGAAGAGGCCGTCGCCTGCCTCAGCGACGGCAATCGCTGGGCCGCGCAGGCGCCGCTGCTGCTGTTGTCGGTGGCAAGCGGCCATTTTCAGCGCAACGGCCAGCCGAACCGCTGGGCGCAGCACGATACCGGCGCCGCCAGCGAAAACCTTTGCTTGCAGGCGGTCGAACTGGGGCTGATGGCCCACCAGATGGGAGGCTTCGACCCGGAGCGGGCGCGCCGCGTCTTTGCGATCCCGGAGTCCTTTACCCCCATGGCGATGATCGCCGTCGGCTATGCCTTGCCGCCAGCCCGCATCCCGGAGGAATTGCGCGAGCGGGAATCGGCGCCGCGCCGCCGGGCGCCGCTGGCCGAGCGCTGTTTCGCCGGGCGCTGGGGGCGTCCCTTCGCCGCCGATGGACAAGAACAAGAACGATAGCGCGGAGGACGGCGCCCGTCTCGAGGGAGGGCGCGCCTTCCAGCCCTTGCGCATCGCCGTGCTGACCGTTTCCGACAGCCGCGACGAGAGCAGCGACCGTTCCGGCAAGCTGTTGGCGGAGTCCCTGCAGGCGGCCGGGCATCGTTTGCACGACAAGCGAATCGTGCCCGACGAACCGGCCCGGGTGCGCGCGGCCGTGGCCGGCTGGTGCGTGCCGGACGGGCCTCATGCCGTGCTGGTTACCGGCGGCACCGGGATCACGGGCCGCGACGGCACCCCGGAAGCCGTGCGGCCTTTGTTCGACAAGGAAATCCCCGGTTTCGGGGAGATGTTCCGCAGCCTTTCCTACCAGGAGATCGGCACTTCCGCTTTGCAATCGCGGGCCGTGGCCGGCGTCAGCGGCGGGTGCTATATCTTTTGCCTGCCAGGTTCGCCCGGCGCCTGCCGCACTGCCTGGGAGCGCATCGTCGCGGCGCAGCTCGACTCGCGCACCCGGCCCTGCAACCTGGCCGAGCTGATGCCCCGCCTCAACGAGTAGGGCAGCCGGCGGGCGGCGGCACGGCCCACTCCACGTGCAACAGTTGCGTCTTGCCGGCCAGCAGCGGGCCGTTGTCGTCGCTGACCAGGAAGAAGCGCCGTTCGTCCTGGGCGGCGATTCCCTCCAGGTTGCCGATGGGGAACGCGCGGCTGTCCATCCGCAGCAACTGCCGGCTCCACTGCGGACGCTCCGCCAGGTCCGGCGCCAGGTGCACGACCGTCTGCAGGCGCAGACCCAGCATCCCGATGCGGTTGCGCTCCAGCAGCAGCAGGCCCCCTCCCGGCAGGACACTCATGTCCACAAGACTGGCTTGGTCGTGCTGCGCCGGCAAGCCCCAGTCCCGGCCGTCCAGAGAATAAACGCTCAGTCGTTGTGTTTGCCCGGACCCGCGCAGCGGGCGTTCCGGCCCCGTCAGCACGCCGAAGCGAGGGTGCAATGCGACCGCCTCCAGGCCCCGGTTGCTTCCCCGGTAGCGCCTTGCGTCGGCCAGGGAGGCGGGTAGTGTCTCGCATCCCCGGAATTCTCCCAGCGGGCTATAGCGGCAGATCCGCATCCGCCTCTCGAAACTGATCAGCAATTCGTCGTTTCCCGCCGTGCCGTCGGCGCCGTAGCGCAGCGCCAGGCCCTCGCTGTCGCTATCGTCGCCCTGCAGCGCCCAGCCTTGCGCGTCCCGCAGCGGCAGCAGTTTCCGCCCCGTTATGGCGGCCAGCCGGCCATCGCCGGCAAAGCGCGGCCGCAACCACAACAGTATGCCCTCGTCGCCGATGGCGTAGAGCAGCTGCTCGTCCCTGGACCATGCGAGGCCGGACAGCTCCAGTGTCCCGCCGTCTTCTTCTTCCAGCCGCAGCGCCGCCAGCAGCCGCGCATGCATATGGCAGCCGCTGTCGGCAAAGGCGGCCAGCAATGCCTCGTCGGGACCTTGCCGGATCGGAGAGAGCGCCGCCGCGCCGGAGTGCGCCCCGGGATGCAAATCTTTCCCCGAAGGTTGCGCCGGGGCGGTACATAAATACAGTAAGTTGATGCATAATACTGCCGCCCGCCACCGTCCCAAGGATGAACTGTACTGCATGTTGCGTATTTTCTACGTTCTGTTGCCGCTTGTCAGTCTGTGCCTGACGGCGCCGGCGGTTCGCGCCCAGTCGGAAGGAGAGGCGCCGCCGGTGCGGGTCGCTCCCGTTACCACGCGCACCGTGCAGCCGTTGTCCTGGGTTTCCGGATCGGTGGTCAGCCGTGACGATGCCCGTATCGCCGCCGAGATCGCGGGCCGGCTGCGTTTCGTCGCCGAGGTGGGGCAGCGCCTGGAGGCCGGGGAAGCGGTGGCGGAGATCGAGCCGCTGGAGTTCCGCCTGCGCGTGGAAGAGGCGCGGGCGGAGCAGCAGAGGATCAGGCCGCGCCTGCAATTTTACCGGGACGAGGAGGCGCGACTGGCGCGGCTGGCCGACAACGACTACGCCGCCCGCAATCGCCGGGAGGAGATCGGTTCTTTGCGGGATGAATTGGCCGGCGATCTGCAGGCGGCCGGTGTCCGTTTGCAATTGGCGGAGGACTCCCTGCGCAAGACGCGGCTGCTGGCGCCGTTTGCCGGGGTTGTGGTCGAGCGCCTGCGGACGCCGGGCGAACAGGTGCAGCCGGGCGACGAGGTGCTGCGGTTGGTGGACGTGCGGCGCCGCGAGGTGCAGGCCCGGGTGACCGCCGCCGCCGTCGCCAGCCTGCAACCGGGCGCCATGATGCGCCTGCGCGGCCCTGGCGGCGACGAGGTCCTGGGCCGGTTGCGCACCGTCGTCGCCGTGGGCGACCGCTCGCGCCTCTACGAGATCCGCGTCGTGCTCGAAGACCAGGATTGGCCGGTCGGGTTGCCGGTGCGGGTGGCGGTGCCCGAGTCCCTGGCGCATTCCACGTTGACCGTGCCGCGCGACTCGCTGGTGATCCGCACCTTCGGCATCCACGTGTTTCGCATTGACGGCGAAGGGCGCTCCGAGCTGGTGCCGGTCGTCCCGGGCTATTCCGAGGAGGATTGGATCGAAGTGCGCCGTTCGACTCTCGCCGAGGGCGACCGGGTCGTGGTGCGGGGCAACGAGCGCCTGTGGCCGGGGCAGCCGGTGCGCATCCTGGAGGACGGCGCGGAGGAAGAAGTCCCACTATGAAGCTGACCGAGATGGGGTTGCGCAACCCTACCGCGGTCGGAGTGGTCATGTGGTTGATCCTGCTCATCGGTTGGCTGAGCTACTCCCGCCTGCCGGTGCAGTTGACCCCGGAATTGCAGGAGCCGGAGATTCGGATCATCACCAATTGGCGCGCCGCCACGCCGGAAGAAGTGGAGGCGGAGATCGTCAAGCGCCAGGAGGAGGCCCTGCGCGGCATCCCCGGCGTGACGGAACTGGTGGCCCGGGCGCAGTCGGGGCGCGCCGAGCTGAACCTGAGTTTCGTCGTGGGCATGGATATCCGCCGCGCCCTGGTGGAGGTGATGAACCGCCTGGGCCAGGTCTCGGGCTACCCCGACGACGCGGACGAACCCTTCGTGGATTCCACCGACGGCGCCTCGGCCATCGCCTGGTTCATCGTTCATGCCCTGCCCGACAACGCCAGGGACGTCACCTTGTACCGGGACTATATCGAGGACCTGGTCAAGGAACGTTTCGAACGGGTGCCGGGGGTGGCGGTGTCCGAAGTGTTCGGCGGCCAGGAGCGGGAATTGCGGGTCAGTTTCGATCCGTACCGCCTTGCGGAACTGGGGATCGAGTTGCCCGGCGTCTCCCGCTATGTGGGCGCCGGAGAGAACGTATCCGGCGGCTTCGTGGACATCGGCAAACGGGAATACAGCCTGCGCTTTGCCGGCCGCTATGGCCCGGGAGAATTCGGCGCCATGATCCTGGCTTGGCGCGACGGGCGCCCGGTGTATCTGCGCGATGTGGCCACCGTCGAGGTGCGGCCCGTCGATCCGCGCAACTTCGTTATTGCCCAGGGGCGCCCGTCCATCGCCGTCAACGCGCAACGGGAGGTGGGGGTAAACGTGCTGGAAGTCATGTCCGGCCTGCGCCAGGCCGCCGCCGATTTGGAGGAACCCTTGCGGCGGGCGGGACTCAGCATGCAGCAGGTCTATGACGAAACCCTGTACATAGACGCATCCATCCGTTTTTTGTACGGCAATCTGGGCTTGGGGATCCTGCTGGCGACCGGCATCTTGTGGCTGTTTTTGCGTAATGTCCGCGCCACCCTGACGGTCATCCTGGCGATCCCCGCCTGCCTGTTGGCGACCTTTGCCGTGCTGCAGTGGTCCGGCCGCACCCTGAACGTGATCTCGCTGGCGGGCCTGGCTTTTGCGGTGGGCATGGTGCTGGACGCCTCCATCGTGGTGCTGGAGAATATCGTTCGTCTGCGTGAGCAGGGGGTGGAAGGCAAGGGCCGCCGTTTGCTCGCCGCCTTCGCGGTCGGCGAGGTTTGGGGCGCCCTGCTGGCTTCTACCGCCACGACCGTGATCGTTTTTCTGCCCGTGATCTTTCTGGAGAGCGAAGTCGGCCAGCTCTTCGCCGACCTGGCCTTGTCCATCTCGGCGGCCGTCTGCGCTTCCTTGTTCATCGCGATCTTCGTGGTGCCGGCGGCGGAGACGGTCTGGGTCGCCAACCGCGGCTACTCCGCCCCTCGCGGCGGCCACCTCTGGGACCGTATGACCTCCGGGATCATGTTCGTGACGGATCGCCCCCGGTGGCGGTTGCTGTGGGTCGCGGTCCTGATTGCCGCGCCGATTCTGGGCACTGCCTGGCTGCGTCCGTCGCTGGACTACCTGCCCGAGGGGAGCCGGAACCTGGCCTTTGCCTACCTGCGGCCCGCCCCCGGGGCGAGCATCGAGCACCTGCGCCGGGAGATGGGGAGCAGCCTGACCGCGCGTCTGGCGCCCCACCTGCGGGGAGAGCGCGAACCGGCGATCAAGCATTATTTCTTCGTGGGCTTCGGCGGCGACGTGTTTATGGGGGCGGTGGCCAGGGAAGCCTCCCGCCTGCCGCAGTTGGTGAACGAGATGCGGGGCATTTTTCGCGATTTCCCGGATACCTTCGCCTTTGTCCAGAAGACTTCGCTATTCGGCGGGCGCGAGGGCAACTCCGTGGAGGTCAATTTTCAGGCGCGGGAACTGGAGCCTCTGCTGCAGGCTGCGTCGCGCGCCTTCGGGCGCATTCAGGAAGAGTTGCCCGGCGTCAACATTCGTCCCCTGCCGGGTCTGATCCTGGCCAAGCCGGAGTTGCGTCTGGTGCCGGACGAACGGCGCCTGGCGGAGGCCGGCTGGACCCGCCGCGAATTGGCCCTGATCGTGCGCGCCCTGGGCGACGGTCTGGATGCCGGCGACTACTTCACCGGCGAGGAAATCCTGGACATCATTGTGCGCGCCACGCCCTGGCGCACCCCCGACGAGATCGCGGACATCCCGCTGGCGACGCCCGGCGGCGGCATCGTGCCGCTTAAGGAACTGGCGCAGGTCGTGCGCACTGCCGGGGCGGAGGAGATCCGCCGCAGCAACCAGAGGCGCACGGTCACCCTGCGCGTCAATCCGCCGCCGGGCGTGTCTCTGGACACAGTGCTGGAGGTATTGCGTACCCGCGTCGAGCCGGATTTATGGCCGTTGTTGCCGGGCGATGCGGAGATCCAATACCAGGGCACGGCCGAGAAGCTGCAGGTCGCCGTGCGGGAACTCGGCGGCAGTTTCATCCTGGCGGTCGTCGTGCTTTATCTCCTGATGACCGCGCTGTTCCGTTCTTACGGATACAGCCTCCTGGTGCTGGTCACCCTGCCGCTGGCGACGGTGGGAGGCGTGGCCGCCCTGCGCTTCGCCAACCTGTTTGTCTTCCAACCGCTGGACCTGTTGACGATGATCGGCTTTATCATGTTGCTGGGACTGGTAGTGAACAACGCTATTTTGCTGGTCTATCGGGCGCGTGAGGCCGAGCGCGCCGGGGCGCCCCGCAGAGAGGCGGTGGTTTCGGCGGTACGCACCCGCCTGCGCCCGATCATGATGAGTACCCTGACCAGCATTTTCGGCATGTTGCCGCTGGCGTTGCTGCCGGGCGCCGGTTCGGAGATCTACCGGGGGCTCGCCGCGGTAATCATCGGCGGGCTGTCGGTGAACGTGATCTTCCTGTTGCTGCTGGTGCCCAGCCTGCTGTTGCTGGACCGGCGCGACTTTCGGATGCGGCGGGCGGGCGTCTAGGGTGTCGGTCGTGCCTCGGGCGCTGGCGTGCGGGGGCGGGACGGCTGCCGTGCTGTCGCTGCTATTTGTCGCGGCGGCGCAGGCGACTTCCTACGAGGCGAAGACCGGCGACGGGCTGGTCGGCAGGCCGTACACGGTCGTCGCCCGCAAGGAAGACACCTTGCCGGACATTGCCCGCAGCCACGGTCTGGGCTTCGACGAGATCCAGCTGGCCAATGCCGATGTGGACGCCTGGCTGCCGGGCGAGGGCAGGAGGATCTTCCTGCCCTTGCACCATATTTTACCGGCCGCCGAGCGGCGCGGGATCGTGCTGAATATCCCGGAAATGCGGCTTTATTATTATCCTGCCGCGTTGCGCCGGGGGGGCCGGCTGCGAGTGATCACGTACCCGGTCGGGGTGGGGCGCGAGGGCTGGACGATCCCGTATGCCCGCACGCGGATCAACCTCAAGGCGGAGAACCCGAGCTGGACTCCCCCGGAGTCCATTCGCGCCGAACATGCCCTGCTCGGCGATCCCCTGCCGCGGGTAGTGCCCCCCGGCCCGGACAACCCCCTGGGCGCCCACGCCCTGCGCCTGGCGTTGCCCGGCTACCTGATTCACGGCACCAACAAGCCTCTGGGGATCGGGATGCGCGTGAGCCATGGCTGTATCCGCATGTATCCGGAGGATATAGACGAAATGTTCCCGCTGACCCCGGTGGGCACCCCCGTCAACATCGTCAACCAGCCGGTAAAGGCGGGGCTGCAAGGGCGGCTGCTTTACCTGGAGGTGCATCCGCCGCTGGTTGAGGATCGGCTAAGCGCTCATGCCCTGAACCAGGAGGCTGTCCGCCAGATACTCGCTTTGTTGCAGGGACGCGACTCCCGGATAGACTGGCAGCTGATCGAGAAGGTCGTGCGCGCTTCCAGCGGCATACCGGTTGCCGTGGGCGCGATCCGAAGTGCCGAAGAGTCCGCCGACGCCGCCGGCACGTAGCGAGCCCCGCGGCATTCGCAGAATATCCGCCGCACACCCCCACATGCGCCCCGCGCCCTTTGCGGGCCTGCGGGCAGTTGCCTGCTCCCCGTCTCCCCCGGGAACTCTAGAAAGCCAAGACCGGAGGCGCATAAAGTCGCGTCCCCGGAGCGAAGAGCTCGCTCCGGGGACATGACGGTTTGCCTACTTGCGGGTGACCCGCTCCAGCGCCCGGTCAATCTTGTCGCGGTTTTCGTTGCAGCAATTGAGTGCCGACTCCGCGGTGGACTGGGCCTTGGTTGCCGAGTAAGAGGCTTCGGAGGCGACGGAAAGGGCGTTGTTTGCCTTTTCGGCCGCGTCGCGTGCCTCGCTGAGGGCCTGTCGCGCCATGTTTTCGATTTCCGCCGTTTTTTCCAGCCCTACAGGGGCGCAGGCGCCGACCGAGAGCGCGGACAAAGCCAATATGGACGTCCTGACGAATTTGCTGTGCATGATATTCCTCCCTTTCGTGGTGTTGTTGCAAATGCCCAGTAGCGGCGGATCATGCCTAATCTTGCGGCGCGATTCAATGGGTACGAGCTTCGCAATCCAGTTTTCCGGGACAGCGAAGCCGCGCCGCCCGAATCCGCATTGCCGCAAAAGACGGCTTCCCGCTCGCGCGAGAGCAACAGGCCGGGTTTCGCGGCGTTGCGGGTCGGAAGCTGCGCCCGACCCCCCGGCCCCCCTTTCTGCGCCCCTTCCAGCGCCAATAGCCGCTCGCGCGGGCGGCTATAAGATTACGGCGGCGGCGGCGGGGCAGGCCGCGGAATTTCCTAGTGGATTTCCGCGGGAGGTGCCGTGATCGCCTTTTCCGTCGCGCGGCGGGCTTCCTTGGATGTCTGCCGCGCCGTGTCTTCTATCAATTCGTCCGGCTGCTGGGTCGGCATCGTGCAGGCGCCGACACAGCAGGCGAGCAAAGCGAATACCAGCGTTTTGGCAAGCGAGTTGTCCTGTTTGCTATGTATCATGGCATTTTCCCTCTCTGGTTTTTTCGAAATGAATCATGTGCGGCGCGCAGACCATGGCTTTAGTTTCCGGCACTGCGGCCTTGAGCACGGGGCGCCTTGCGCCAGCGCCGTTCGTGCATTTCCTGGGTGAGTGTACGCAAGGCATCGTGAAAACTGTACAGGGGTTCGTCGGCGCACAGGGCGTCCAGTTGCCGCATGACCTCCGGGAGGTCCAATTCCGCCGTGACGCTGTAGGTATCTTCCGATGACTGGTTGTAAAAGCTCAGGTAGCCCATCAGATAGTGTTGGTAGGGCCTGAAGGCATCCTTGCCGCGGTCCTGGGCGTAGCGGTGGCAGGAGGCGCTGCCCGGTCCCCAGACGGCGAAGTTGCCGTCGCGGTCGGCCGCCGCGGCAGGGCCGCCCATTGCCAGCGTCAGCAGCGCCAGCGCCAGCATTGCCAGCGTCGGTAGCGCCAGCGCCGGCAGGCGGGCCGGCGCGCCGGCACGCGGCAACGCCGCCGCCTTCCGGGTCTCTGCGCCGGGGCATGCAGCCGCCGCGCTCATTGCCGCAGGAGCCCCCGTCGCCGGGCGCGGAACTGCGCCTTCAGGAAGGCCATCTGGTCGGCCAGGATGCGGCGGTTGGACAACGCCAGATATTCCGCCCAGTTAGGCACGAAGGGCACTGCCAGCAACGGCATCCCCGCCTCTTCCGGCGTTTGCCCCCCCTTGCGCGTGTTACAGCCGTGGCAGGCGGTGACCACGTTCGACCAGCAATCTTTGCCGCCGCGCGAAAAGGGAATCACGTGGTCGCGGGTAAGCCGCCGGCCCTCATGTTCCCTGCCGCAATACATGCACAGGTGGGCATCGCGCAGGAACAGCTCCCGGTTCGTCAGCGGCGGCGTCGTCCGCCGCAGCTGCCGGCGGGCGCGGCGGCAACGCACCGCGATGATCGAGTGGATCTCGATGCGCGAGCGCTTGCCCGTATAACGGGAATAGCCGCCGTGAAAGGCCAGGGTCCGCTCGCCGGCGGTCCAGGCGACCAGGTCGCGGCAATACAGCGTGATAGCAGTTTGCCAGGGAACCCAGGTGACCGGCAGGCCGGTGATGTCCAGGCGCAGGATCAGCGGCGGGTGCGCCGCGTTCCCGCGCTGCTCCTGTGCGGCCCGTTCGGGCCGCCGCCCCTGCCTGGCGCATTCGATTTGCGATTGCATCATGTTCTGCATCCCAGGTTTTGCATCCCGGATCGGAATGCGCTCCGGCGGCGGCAATGCCCCGCCAGCGCAAACCGTTACGGTGCGACTCACCCGGGCAACGATGCCAGATTTGCACCGGCATGACAACCGGACGGCGGGAGCGTCAAGCCGTTACGCAATCGAGGGGAAGAAAATTGGCACTGTTTGTAGCCAAGAAAGAGGCGCCGTGAACAAAACTCCCGCCATTCCTGCTTTTTCCTGTCATTTCGGCGCCTGTTTTTTTCTGTCATTCCGGCTTTTTTCTGTCATTCCGGCGAAAGCCGGAATCCCGCGCAAATAGAGCGCGGAACGCGCACATTGCAGAACCTGACGGCCCGCCCCTTCCTTCAAGGGAT
>JAPPQA010000168.1 GCA_028817255.1 Gammaproteobacteria bacterium
CGTCCGTGCTGGCGGTGACGATCGCGGAGACGCCGGAAGACGCGCCGGGACCGCGTACGGAGCGTCTGGAACAAACGGTTGCGGCGCTGAACGCGACGACCATGGCGCTGGCGACCCGGACGATCGGGCGCCGCTTCGATCCGGGTGCCGAGCTGTCCGCGCCGGGGCTGACGCTGCACGTGAACGGGCGGCAGATCTTTAGTTCCGGCGCGGCCGGGGCCGCGGCGTCCGGCGCCGAGGGGATCGGCCTGGCGTCCGCGGAGGCGCGCACCCTGCAAGAGGAGTTGAACACGACCCCGGCCGCTTCGGGGCAGGCGGGCGTCTCCGTCGCCGCCGCCGCCGGCAGCGCATTGGCCGGCGGCGCGCTGCCGGGGAACGCGGGCGACGGCGCGGCGCGCGACGATGCGGCCTGGGACGACCCCTATGCGGGCGCGACGACGGGCGATCTTCGCAGCCTGTCTCAAATCCTGGGCAGTTCGAATTTCTCGGTCACCAGCAACGACGGCGACGGGCGCCTGCTGGCCCTGTGGGGCAGCGCGACTCACACTCGCCTGGACGGGCAGCCGGAAGAGGCAGGCCGCGTACTGTCCTACGCCGGCGACAGCCAGGCGTACTACATGGGCGCGGAGCGGCGCTACGACGGTCGTCTGGCAGGGGCGGCGCTGGGCTACGTCACCGGCGATGTGGAGGTGAAGGATCCGATGGCGCCGGGGGGCCGCACTACCGTCAAGAATAATATGCTGATGGTCCATCCCTACATATCCTGGCGCCGTTCGGACGCGCTGAGCATGTGGTTGCTGGGCGGCCTGGGCACGGGCGATGTGAGGCTCGCGGAGCGTGACGCGGGCGGCGCCATGGCGCACAATACCAGCGCGGCCAGTCTGTTGATGGCGGCGGGCGGCCTGAGTTGGCTTGCCCCGTCGTTGAGCGTAGTGGAGAAGCGGTTGCGGCTGTCGGCGTCGGTTTTTCGCGGCGAGGTGGACGGGGGCGCCTTGAGCGGCGGCAGGACATACGGCGATGTGGAGACGGAGGCGTCGCAGTTGCGCGGCGAGATCGAGCTGGCGCGTCCGTTCTCTTTCGAGTCCGGGATGCTTGGGCGGCCCTTCCTGACGGCGGGCATGGCTTACGACTTCGGCGACACGGATCGCGACGCGGCGACGGGCGAGTTCAGCGCCGGCTTCGATCTGGGCTGGCCGGAGCTGGGCCTGGAGACGCAACTGGAGGGACAGTTGCGGATCACGAATGAGGATCAGAGCCGGCGCAGTTACCGGGAGTACTCGATAACGGGCTTCGTGCGCTACGACCGCAGCGGCGATGGGCGCGGGTTGCAGTTTGCGTTGCAGCCCAGCCTGGGCCTGGCGCGGGCGCCCGGCGCCCTGAACGGTTCGGCCCTGAACGGTTCATTGGCCGGCGGCGCGGCGGGCGGCGTCGGAGCAAGCGCGCTGGGCGCCGCCTCCGGCGGGGGCGCGATGGCGCTGGGGCTGAGCAGCGAAATGTCTTACGGCATCGGCGCGGCGCACTTGTGGAACGCGCCGGGTCTGTTTACGCTCTACGGCAACAGCGGCCTGTCGCAGGGGGCGCTCAATTACGGCAGCGGTCTGCGTTTCGAGGCGCAGCGCTTCAGCCTGGACGCCGGCGCTACCAGGCAGGGGGCCGCGAGCGGCGGGGCCTCCGACTACGAGTTCTTGTTGGAGGGCGTCTTGCGCTTCTAACCGTGCCTCGCGCTGGCGCTTTGCGCTAGCGCCTTGTTCCGCGGTACTCCTGTCCTACGGGGGCCAATGGGGCCAAGAGGGCGGCCCGCCCCCCGCCCGTTTTTCTCCACAGCCGCTTCGGGGCCGAAGCGGAGGCATGTATTCCCGTGTTGCGGCGCCGTTCGCGCGGCCTGCTCGCAGGGGCGCCTGCGAGCGTCTCACGGCAGCCGACGGCACGGGCGGCCGTCGGCTGCCGCGGTTATTTGCCGCGCCGCCGCCGATTCGGTTACGATGCGGCATTGGGAATTGCAGGTGGCTGTAAGGCGATGAACACAAAAGGGGAGCGTCATGCCCGCCTGCTGATACTCGGTTCCGGACCTGCCGGCTACACGGCGGCGTTATACGCCGCCCGGGCTGGCCTGTCGCCGCTGCTGGTTGCCGGCGCCGAACCGGGCGGCCAGTTGGTTACCACTACGGAGGTAGAGAACTGGCCCGGCGACCCCGGCAATCTGCAAGGCCCCGATTTGATGGAACGGATGTTGCGCCACGTGCGGCGCTTCGGGGTGGAGATCGTCTCCGATCACATACGGGAGGCCGATTTTTCCCGCCGTCCCTTCCGCCTGCTCGGGGAGGAGAGTTCTTACCTTTGCGACGCGCTGGTGGTCGCCACCGGCGCCTCCGCCCGCTACCTGGGCCTGCCTTCGGAAAGCGCTTACCGGGGGCGCGGCGTCTCCGCCTGCGCGACCTGTGACGGGTTTTTCTACAAGGGCAAGGAGGTGGCGGTGGTCGGGGGCGGGAATACCGCCGTGGAGGAGGCTTTGTACCTTGCCGGCATTGCCTCCGGCGTGACGCTGATCCACCGCCGGGCGCGCCTGCGGGCGGACGCGATCCTGGCCGAGCGGCTGTTGCGCCGCGCCGAGCAGGGAGGACTGCGCATTCTCTGGGACCATGTGCTCGCCGAGGTGCTGGGCGACGCCGAGGGGGTTACCGGCGCCCGGGTGCGCCACGCGCATACCGGCGCGGAGCGCGAACTGGCCGTCCATGGCGTCTTTATCGCCATCGGCCATACCCCCAATACGGCGCCTTTCGAGGGACAGCTGGAAATGCAGGGGGGTTACATCCGGGTGCGCGGCGGGGTGGACGGAATGGCGACCGCAACCAGTGTGCCGGGGGTGTTCGCCGCCGGGGACGCGGCCGACCGGACGTACCGGCAGGCCGTGACCGCTGCCGGGACCGGTTGCATGGCGGCGCTGGACGCCAGGGATTGGCTGGAGCGGCAGGAGGAGTGAACAGGGATGCCGATGCCCGCCCTGCGCCGTTGCTTGCTTAACGTCGTTACACTCCTGTGCCTGTTCCTGGCGACCGTCTGGGTCTCCCTGTCGGCGCTGTTGTACTTTTTCCAACCGCACTATGTGTATAAGCCCAGCCGCGCCATGCAGCCGGTTACGCCGGCGCAGTACAACCTGCCCTACGAGGAGGTCGCCCTGGAGACCGACGACCGGGTGCGCTTGCACGGCTGGTTTCTGCCCGCGCCCGCCCGCAGCGGCGCGGTGCTGTACTTTCACGGCAACGGCGGCAACATCTCTTATGACTTGTTGTCCCTGTGGCGCTTTCGCCAGCTGGGGCTGGCGGTACTGGGCGTGGACTACCGGGGCTACGGTTTGAGCGAAGGCAGTCCGAACGAGGAGGGCACTTACCGGGATGCGCGCGCGGCCTGGCGGCACCTGGTGGAGGAGCGCGGCTTTGCGCCGGGCGAGATCGTCGTCGTGGGCCGTTCGCTGGGCGGGGCGGTCGCCGCCCGGCTGGCTTCGGAGCAGGCGCCCGCCGCCCTGGTGTTGGAATCGGCTTTCACCTCCATTGAGGACATGGGGCGCAATCTCTATCCCTACCTGCTGGTTTCGCTGCTTACCCGCATCTACTATCCCACCATAGATTACGTGGCCCTGGTGCGCGCGCCGCTGCTCGTCGTCCACGGCCCGCAGGATGATTTGGTTCCCTATTCCCACGCCCAGCGGCTCTATGCCCGGGCCCTGGCCGCCTGGGAGGAGGCGGAGCGGAGCGGGACCGCCGCCCCCCTGCCGCCCATGCTGTTGCCCATTCCCGGCGGCCACAACGATGCCTACGGGCCGGATGCCGTGGCGTATGAGCGAGGGCTGGCGGGTTTTTTGCAGCAGGCGCTGGCCCGCCAGATGGCGCTGGACGATGCGCCGCGCGCGGGCGAGGCGGCGCCGTGACCGCCCCCGCGGCCCCATACAGGCCCCATACAGGCCCTTGCGCGCGCCGCCGCTTTTTCGGCAAGATTTGCCGGTACGCCTTTCGGCGGGGGAAGAGGCCGGAAAGGCAGGCAGTGGAGATGGAGGAACCGTAGATGCAAGACGCGAGAGAAGGGCAGGATGCGGCAGCTCGGGCCATGGACGCGGATATCCGCACCCAGGTCGAGGCGGAAGTGTTTCGCCGCCTGGTGCGACACCTGCGGGAGCATACCGAGGTGCAAAATCTCGATTTGATGAACTTGGCCGGCTTTTGCCGCAATTGCCTGTCCAAGTGGTACCGCGCCGCCGCCGAGGAGCGGGGCGTGGCGATGGATTACGAGCAGGCCCGGGAGCGGGTCTATGGCATGAGCTACGAGCAGTGGAAGCGGGATTACCAGAAGTAGGGCAGTCTCGTTGCCGGGCGCCGGCTGCGGGGGATGCGGCTCTTGCGGTTCCCCTGGGCGGCGGGGCGATGGAGGCGCTTGCGATGTTCCCCCCACCGGCGCGACTTCGGGCTGGCGCCCTCGTCTTGCCGACTCCCCCTCA
>JAPPQA010000169.1 GCA_028817255.1 Gammaproteobacteria bacterium
TGCTCGATCATCGCTATGTACTCTTCCTCAAAGAGCAACTGCCCCCGCTCGAGCTTGGTCATGCCGGGATCGATCACCGCGTAGGCCTCGAAGTAGAGCACCCTCTCGATCTCGCGCAAGGTCATATCCAGGGTCAACCCGATGCGCGAGGGCAGGGACTTGAGGTACCAGATATGCGCCGCCGGACTGGCCAGCTCGATGTGCCCCATGCGCTCGCGCCGCACTTTGGCGGGCATCACTTCGACACCGCATTTCTCGCACCTGACGCCGCGGTGCTTCATGCGCTTGTATTTGCCGCAAAGACATTCGTAGTCCTTGACGGGACCGAAGATCTTGGCGCAAAACAGGCCGTCGCGTTCCGGTTTGAAGGTCCGGTAGTTGATGGTCTCGGGCTTCCTGACTTCGCCCCAGGACCAGGAGCGGATCTTCTCCGGGGAAGCCAGGCCAACGCGTATGCCGTTGAAATCCTCCTGCTCCCTGTCCTTCAGCAACAGTTTTAACAGGTCTTTCATAATCAGGCCCTCTCTACATGCAATGCCCGCCGCGCCGGCGCCGCTACAGTGCCCCGGCAGGTCATTCCCGTTCCAACTCGATGTCGATCCCCAAGGCCCGGATCTCCTTGATCAGCACGTTGAAGGACTCCGGCGTACTTGGGTGCATGCCGTAGTCCCCGTCCACAATGCTCTTGTAAACCTTGGTGCGCCCGACGATGTCGTCCGACTTGACCGTCAGCATTTCCTGGAGAGTGTAGGCGGCGCCGTAAGCCTCCAGCGCCCATACTTCCATTTCACCGAAACGCTGACCGCCAAAGTGCGCCTTGCCGCCCAGCGGCTGCTGGGTCACCAGGCTGTACGGCCCGGTGGAACGGGCGTGCATCTTGTCGTCCACCAGGTGATTCAGCTTCAGCATGTACACATAGCCGACCGTAACCGGTTGCGAAAATGCCTTGCCGGTGCGCCCGTCGTAGAGAGTGGCCTGGCCGGATATGGGCAAATCGGCCAGGTTGAGGATCGCTTTGATCTCTTCCTCGCGCGCGCCATCGAACACCGGGGTGGCCATGGGCACTCCCGCACGCAGATTTTCGGCCAATTCTACGATTGCGGATTCGTTCAATGCCGCCAGAGCCTCGCTGCGACCGTAGATCTTGCCCAATAAAGAACGCAGGGGGGAGGCGGCCCCGGCCCGGCCAGTCCGGCCATCCCGCAGCGCCCCAATCTTCTTGCCCAGCCACTTGGCGGCCCACCCCATGTGGGTCTCGAAGATCTGGCCCACATTCATGCGGGAAGGGACGCCGAGAGGATTCAACACGATGTCCACCGGGGTGCCGTCCGCCAGGTGGGGCATGTCCTCTACCGGAACGATGGTGGAGATCACCCCCTTGTTGCCGTGCCGCCCGGCCATCTTGTCTCCTGGCTGCAGGCGCCGCTTGACCGCCAGATAGACCTTGACCGTCTTCAGTACGCCCGGCACCAAAGTGCTGCCGCCGGTCAGCTTGGAACGCTTCTCCTCGTACCCTTCGTCGAGTCTCTTGCGCGCCGCATCAATGCCTCGCGCCGCCTGTTCCAGGCGCTCGTTGAGCTTGGGGTTGCGCATATGGATGTCAAACCACTTCTCCCGCGCCAAGCCGGCCAAGTATTTGCCCGTGATCTTGCTGCCGTTTTTCAGGCCGCCGGGGCCTTTGTTCGCTACCTTTCCGACCAGATTCTTCTGGAGACGCTGGTAGATCCCATCCTCCATGATCCGGAATTGATCGTTCAAGTCTTTCCTTACCTGCTCCAGTTCCGCCTGCTCGATCTCCAAAGCGCGGGCGTCTTTTTCCACCCCCTCGCGGGTCAGTACCTGTACGTCAATCACCATCCCGTTCATGCCCGAGGGGGTGCGCAGGGAAGTGTCCTTCACGTCGGAGGCCTTCTCGCCGAATATGGCGCGCAGCAATTTTTCCTCGGGAGTCAGCTGCGTCTCGCCCTTCGGGGTCACCTTCCCCACCAGGATGTCTCCCGGGGAAACCTCGGCGCCGATATACACGATCCCGGACTCATCCAGCTTATTCAGCATGTTCTCGCTGACGTTGGGGATGTCCTGCGTGATCTCCTCCGCTCCCATCTTGGTATCCCTTGCCACACAGGTAAGTTCCTCTATGTGTATCGTCGTGTAGCGGTCTTCTTTGACCACGTTTTCCGATACCAGGATGGAGTCCTCGAAGTTGTAGCCGTTCCAGGGCATGAACGCGACAAACAGGTTTCTGCCCAGAGCCAGTTCTCCAAGATCCGTCGCCGGACCGTCGGCCAGCACGTCGCCCCGGGAGATCGCGTCGCCGGGCTTCACCAGCGGCTTCTGGTTAATGCAGGTGTCCTGGTTGGAACGGGTGTACTTGGTCAAATTGTAGATATCGACGCTGGGATCGTCGCCCTTGATCTCGCGCTCGTTGACGCGGACTACGATGCGGGTGGCATCGGCGGAATCAACCGTGCCGCCTCGCTTCGCCACCACGACCACGCCCGAGTCAATCGCGACACGGCGTTCCATCCCCGTGCCCACCAGCGGCTTCTCCGTCCTCATCAGGGGCACCGCCTGCCGCTGCATATTCGACCCCATCAAGGCGCGATTGGCATCGTTGTGCTCCAGGAAGGGGATCAGCGAGGCGGCAACGGAAACGATCTGCTTGGGAGAGACATCCATGTAATCCACCCGCTCGGGATTCATCAGGGCAAACTCGTTCCGGTGCCGGCAGGATACCAACTCTTCCAGAAGGCGCCCCCTCTTGTCCATCACGGCATTCGCCTGACAGATGACGTACTGCCCTTCCTCAATGGCGGACAAATAGTCAATCCGGTCGGTCACCGCCCCCTTTTTCACCTTCCGATAGGGCGTCTCCAGAAACCCGTACCGGTTGGTTCTCGCAAACACGGCCATGGAGCTGATCAGGCCGATGTTGGGACCTTCGGGGGTTTCGATCGGGCAAAGCCTGCCGTAATGGGTGGGGTGCACGTCGCGCACCTCGAAGCCGGCACGCTCGCGCTTCAAACCTCCCGGCCCCAGCGCGGAAACTCGGCGCTTGTGGGTCACTTCCGACAGCGGGTTGTTCTGGTCCATGAATTGGGACAACTGGCTGGAACCGAAAAATTCCCGCATCGCCGCGGAGATCGGCTTGGCGTTGATAATGTCTTGCGGCATGAGTTGCTCTAACTCGGGCAGCGCCAGCCGGTCGCGGATCGTCCGTTCCACGCGCACCAAACCGATGCGGAATTGATTTTCCGCCATCTCGCCCACGCACCGGACCCGCCGGTTGCCCATATGATCTATGTCGTCCACGGAGCCCTTCCCGTTGCGGATATCAATCAGCGCCCAGAGCACCTCGATGAGGTCTGCCCTGGAGAGGATCCTGCCTCTTGCTTCGCCTTCCTGCTCTTCGCCTTCTCCCCCGTCCCGGCCGATGCGGCGGTTGAATTTCATGCGGCCCACAGCGGACAGGTCGTAACGCTCCGGGTTGAAAAAGAGGTTGGCGAAAAGGTTCTTTGCCGCCTCCGCCGTGGGAGGATCTCCAGGCCGCATCACGCTGTAAATCTCCCGTTGCGCCTCCTGCGCGTTTTTAACGCCGCCCGACGCGGGCTGTTCGACGCGCAGCGTGTCGGATATGTAGGGGCCGCAATCGAATTCGTTCGTGTAAATCGTCTTGAACCGCTCCACCCCCTCCGCCGCAAGCCGGTCCAGCAGTTCGGCGGAGATCTCGGCATTGGCAGCGGCCAGCCGGCTGCCGTCCTCGCCATGAATATCCTCGGCAAGGACTTTCTCCAGCAGGTATTCCCGGGGGACTTCAATCTCGCGCAGCTTCGAGCGCGCGATCTTCTCAACCTGTTGCGGCGTAATCCGCTGGTCCTTGGCAACGATCTTCTCGCGGCCCTTTTTAATAGGGAAAGGCAATACCTCGCCCCGCAGGTGGCGCGGGTTCAATTCCAGGAAAAACTTCTGGCCTTTGCAGCAAAAGGCGTCCGTTTCGAAGAACAACCCCAGAATGCCCGCATCGTCGTACTTGTCTTTCGGGCAGGTTTCGATGGTCCGGGCCGCCTTGCCCGCTACAACCTGCTCCAGGTGCTCGCCGGCAAGTACGGTTTTGGCGGCAACCAGGGGCCGGCTGCCCTTGCCGCCCTTGCCGGGGATGTCGCTGGCCAGGACCCTCCCCAGCAGGTATTCCCGGGGAACTTCGAGCTTGCGCAGTTTCGACCGCTCCAGTTCCTCGACCTCCCGGCGGGCGATCCGCCGCGCGGAGAGGACGCTCGGCTTGCGGGACTTGGCAACCGGGAGCGGCAGCACTTCGCCCCATATGTGATCCCACGACAGCGTGTCTGTCTCCGCTCCATTCAGCCGTTTCTTCTTCGCCTCCAGAAAAAACGCGCCCTTCTGGTAACGGAAGACGTCCTTATCCGCGGATTTGTCCTCCCCGGGGGAGGGCTTGCCGTCCTCGCCCAGCGCCCGCAGCAGAACGGTAACGGGCAGCTTCCGCCGCCGGTCGATCCGGCAATAGAGCAGGTCCTTGGGATCGAACTCGAAGTCCAACCAGGAACCGCGGTAGGGGATCACGCGGGCCGAATACAGCAACTTGCCGGAAGAGTGCGTCTTGCCCTTGTCGTCGTCGAAAAACACTCCGGGAGACCGGTGCAACTGAGAAACCACCACGCGGTCAGTGCCATTGATGACGAAAGTGCCGGTCTCGGTCATCAGGGGGAGTTCCCCGATGTACACTTCGCCTTCCTTGATCTCCTCCGGCTCTTGCGCGATATCGGCGTCTTTGGCGTCTTTCTTGCCCTTGCCGCGGAGAATCACCAACCGAAGCCTGGCACGCAACGACGCGCTGTACGTGCGCCCGCGCAACCTGCATTCCTTGACGTCGAAAGTGGGCGCAGGCAGGGAATACTCCACGTATTCCAGCCGAATATTCTTCGCATGGCTGACAATGGGGAACACCGACCGGAAGGCGGCCTCCAGTCCCCGTCTGGCCCGCTCGGCAGGCGGGACATCCTGTTGCAGAAAATCGCGGTAGGAATTGATCTGCGACTCCAGCAAGTAGGGGATCTCCAGGATGTCCGGCCGCTTGCCGAAATCCCTGCGAATCCGCCTCTTTTCAGTAAAGGAATAGGTGCTCACCTGCGATTCTCCCTGTTGCCGCGGGCCGGGGCGCAAGGGAAAAGGCGACGCCTCCCCCCAATCGCCGCACTGTCGCGGCAAATCATTTGACCTCTACGGAAGCTCCCGCCGCTTCGAGCTGCTTGCTAAGATCCTGGGCTTCTTGCTTCGACACTCCTTCCTTGATCGTGGCCGGGATGCCTTCCACCAGCTCCTTGGCCTCTTTCAGGCCCATCGCGGTAATGCCCCGAACCACTTTGATCACCGCCACCTTATTGTCCCCGAACGAAGTCATCGTAACGGTAAATTCCGTTTGCTCCTCGGCTGCGGCTTCGCTGGGCGCGGGCGCCGCAACAGGGGCGGCCAGCGCCGCGGCGGAGACGCCGAACCGTTCTCCCAGCGCATCCGTCAACTCCACTACTTCCATCACGGTCATCTTGGAAATCGCTTCTACGATCTCTGCCTTGTCTATTGCCATGGCTCCAACTCCTCTTTTACTTCTCCATCGCTCGCATTATCCAGGGCCGCCTCCTCGCGAACGCGGCGCCCGAACCTGTCGCCTACGTCCTACGCGCCCGTACCGGCACCATTGCCATTGCCGCCATTGCCCCGCACCGCCCTCAAAACCAGCAACAGGCGCACGGGGATTTGCCGCAACAGGGTCGCCAACCGACCCGGCGGCGCCCGCATAACCGCCATCAGGCGGGCAATGGCCTGTTCGCGGGTCGGCAAGTCGGCCAACCGCCCGATATCGCCAGGGGCCAAAAGCTTGCCCTCCAGGGCCACCTCGCGGACGATCAGGGCCTCGTGTTCCTGGGCGAAATCCCGGAACAGCCGGGCCGCGGTGCCGAGTTCTCCAGACGTAAACGCCAGCAACAGGGGGCCCGAAAGCCCCGGCTCCAAACAGGCAAAGCGCCCTCCGCTCAAGGCGCGCCGCGCCAGGGTGTTCTTGACCACGCGCAAGTACACGCCCTGCTCGCGGGCCGACCGCCGCAACGCATTCAGTTCTCCCGCCGTCAGCCCGCGATACTCGGCGGCAATGGCAAGCCCCGCATCCGCCGCCGTTGCGGCGACCTCCTGGACTACGGCCTGCTTGCGGGCCAGGGCAAGACTCACGGCAGCCTCCCGCGGCGCCGCATCCGGCAAGGCTTGCCATGGCGGTCCCCGGTTGGCATCAGAGCGCCAGCGAACCCGGTTCGATAGTCAGCCCGGGACCCATCGTGGTGGAGACCGCGATCTTCCTCAGGTAACTTCCCTTTGCGGCGCTCGGCTTTAATTTCGCCAGATCGGCCAGCAAGGTCTCCAGATTCTCCTTGAGCGCCTGCGCCTCGAAGGAAACCTTGCCAATCCCGCAATGAATAATGCCTGCCTTGTCAGTCCGGTACCGGACCTGGCCGCCCTTGGCATTGTTGACGGCCTTGGCCACGTCGCTGGCAACCGTTCCCACCTTGGGATTGGGCATAAGCCCGCGCGGACCGATGATCTGACCGCACTTGCCAACCAGAGGCATTGCCTCGGGCGTGGCAATCAGCGTGTCGAAGTCCAGCTTCCCTTCCTGGATTCGCTTCAGCAGATCCTCGTAACCAACGATCTCGGCGCCCGCCTCCTTTGCCTGTTGCGCTTGCTCCCCCTGGGCGAACACCGCCACCCGGATCTTCCGGCCGGTGCCATTCGGCAATATCGAACTGCCCCGTACGATCTGGTCGGACTTGCGCGGGTCAACGCCCAGGCGGACGCTGGCATCCACCGACTCCGGGAAACGGGCCGTCGCGCATTCCTTGAGCAGACGAAATGCGTCGAGCGCGGGATAGCGCCGGGTATGCTCGACCTTCTCGGAAATGGCCTTGAACCGCTTGGATTGCCTGCTCACTTCAGGCGTCCTCCACCTCGATGCCCATACTTCTCGCTGTCCCTATGACTGTGCGTACCGCGGAATCGAGATCCGCGGCGGTAAGATCGCCCCGCTTCATGCGCGCGATTTCTTCCGCCTGTCGGCGCGCGATCTTTCCCTTCTTTTCCGTGTTCGGGGTAGGGCTGCCGCCGCTCACTCCCGCCGCCTTCTTGAGCAGATGGGAAGCGGGCGGCGATTTGAGGACAAACGCAAAACTCTTGTCGCTGTAAACCGTGAGCACCACGGGGATCGGCAACCCTTCCTCCATCGCTTTCGTCCGCTCGTTGAAGTCCTTGCAGAACTCCATGGAGTTTACGCCGCGCTGCCCGAGAGCGGGCCCTACCGGAGGCCCCGGGGTGGCCTTTCCCGCCGGAACCTGCAACTTGATTTGTCCTGCGACCTGTTTTGCCATTGCGTTATCTCGTCCTCATTCGGCCCGCGGCCAGCGCCAGAAGCCGAAGGGCGCTACTCCTTCCCCACCTGGTCGAAACCAAGTTCCACGGGCGTGGAGCGTCCGAATATCAGAACCGCCACCTTGAGGCGGTTCTTCTCGTAGTCCGCTTCCTCTACAACACCGTTGAAGTCCTTGAACACTCCGTCCGTAACCCGCACCACTTCGCCCGGTTCGTAAATGAACCGCGGCTTGGGCTGCTCTATGCCGTCCTCAATTCGCTGCAGGATATCGGCGGCTTCCTTGTCGCTGATCGGGGCAGGCAGCCGGTCGCTGGTATCGCCGACAAATCCCAGGATCTTCGGAGCGGATTTGACCAAGTGCCAGGTATCCTCGTTCATCTGCATCTGAACTAATACGTAGCCGGGGAAAAATTTCCGATCGCTCTTGCGCTTCTGGCCGCCGCGCATTTCCACCACTTCTTCGGTGGGAACCAGGATCTTGCCAAACTGGTCCTGCAGATTGCTGTGCCTGATTCGCTCCACGAGCGAACGCCGTACCTGGTTTTCGTACCCGGAATAGGCATGGACCACATACCAATTCATTGCCATGAACCCGATCTCCGCTGACGCGCTAACCGATAAACCACTCGATCAGCCCGCCCAGGATCCAATCCAGCAACCCCAGGATCAAGGCGACCAGAATTACCATGATCGCCACCAATAAGGTCATCTGCACCGTCTGCTTCCGCTCCGGCCAGATTACCTTGCGGACCTCGCTTTGCACATCGCCCAGAAAAGCCCAGGCCCGCTGGCCGGGAGTCGTCCAAAAGGCCAGGAGCACCGCGATGACGGCGCAACCGACCATCAAGCCTATCCAAACCAGGAAGGGCTCCTCGGGCACCGAATAATAAACGACTATCGCAGCAACCAGGACCAGCGAGGCAAAGGCCAGCTTGGCGATGTCGGTTTTCGTCATGGCGACCGCGGGCATAACCGGCATAGCCCCCGAATATCAAAGCCGCCCCACCGCCGACGAAACTCTCCGGCGAAACGAATTGGCAGGCCAGGAGGGAATCGAACCCCCAACCTGCGGTTTTGGAGACCGCCGCT
>JAPPQA010000170.1 GCA_028817255.1 Gammaproteobacteria bacterium
GGAGACCGCATCCCGGGCATCCCGCTGCATTCCATCAAGGGCCTGCTGGAGTTTGCGACACCGACCCGCATCAAGGATTCGGACACGCCGCCCACGATGCGGATCGGCGCCGAGTGGAGCTACAGTTCTTCCCGCTACCTGCGCGGCGACGAATCCAACGAGGACGATCCTTTGGGCGGCTACTTCCTCTTGAACCTGTACACCGAATACCGCCCCCTGCCCTCGGTCGGATTATTCCTGCGCATAGACAACGTGCTGGACAAAGAGTACGAGACCTTCGGCCTCTACGGAGAAGCCGACGAAGTTCCGGCCCTTGAAGCTCGCGACTACGGCAGCCGCTTCGTCTCCCCCGGCGCCCCCCGCGCCGGCTACCTGGGCATCCGCATCTCGATGTAGGAAAAACCAGAACATGGCCTTAGAGACCATGAAAATGCACGTGACGGCGCAATTCCGCTAAGTCGCCGCCGCCTTCTCGAATGCAATCCAAGCTTGCCTATAACATCGTCGCGCTGAAAGGCAAGAACGGGATTCCCATTTCGCCGATCCCGGCAGTCAACGTCGCTTCCGTGCCGCAGCGCAGCCCATTGCGTTATCCTGGCGGTAAAACCTGGCTGGTGCCTCATATCCGCGCCTGGCTTGGCTCTTTCGCGCAGCCGCCGCCACTGCTCGTAGAACCATTTGCCGGAGGCGGGATCGTATCGCTCACTGCGGTAATGGAGGGCTTGGCGGATCATTGCCTCATGACCGAGATAGATCATGACGTAGCGGCCTTTTGGCATGCCGTCATACACCACGGCCCCGCTCTTTGCGACAGAATTTTGCGCTTCCAACCTACACGTACCGCCGTGGAAGAGCTCTTGAACAGCACCCCGACCGACGTGCTGGAACACGGATTCCGCACCCTCGTACTCAACCGCACGCGCCGCGGCGGCATACTCGCCCCGGGGGCATCTCTGTCGCGTACCGGCGAAAACGGGAAAGGAATTGCATCGCGTTGGTATTCCTGGACTATCGTGCGGCGCATAAAAGCGATCGGAGCGCACGCCGACCGCATCCGTTTCTGCGAAACGGACGGACTCGCCTTCCTCAAGACCATTGTCGAGCTCTCCGACACCAAGATCGCAGCCTTCATTGACCCGCCATATACCGCAGGCGGCAAACGCGCCGGCCGGCGACTTTACGCGCACAACGACATTGACCATTCGCGCCTCTTCCAAATTCTTGCTGACAGCAACGCCGATTTCCTGATGACCTATGACCAGTCGCCCGAGATCCTGGCCCTCGTTCGCAGACACCGGTTCCATGCAGTCCAGGTGCTGATGAAGAACACGCATCACGCTCGGATACCAGAGATCGTTATCACGCCGAAACCCGTATTCGAACAGTGAGCCCGCAACGTCGCAATCCCGGCAAGCGTCCCGAGCGCTACGGAATTGCCGAATGGTATGGGCATGTTTTTACGGCACTTAGCGCCGCCGAGCGCCAGGATTTTGCGGCAAAAACTAAAAAGGGGAACAGGCCGCCGTGCCCATTCCAGGCCGGCAAACCGCCTTGCACCAAGGCTGGGGGCGTTTGCTCAATCCAACGCTACCGGAAAACGGGCCATGATCGAATTGGCGAGGCAGTCGGCGAGCCGGTAATTACCTGCCCTAAGCGCTTTGACGAGGAGTCATTGCTGGTCCGTTGGCTGGCGAAAATTGCCCAACTTGCCCCGAGGACCATAAAGGTTGCAAGAGAAGTGTCATTCATGCACGGCACCAGCACCGATAAGCCCGCGGGAAAAATAGACCTGGTTGTCGCAGGAAACAGCGATAATCAATTCAAGTGGTACGCGCTTGAAATTCAAGCCGTCTATGTTTCCGGCAAGGCCATGGGCACCTACTTCCAATCGCTTCTCAACGACGATTTCGCCGCACCTCCTTTTCCCGATGCAATCCGTCGCCCAGACTGGCGGTCATCGAGCGCCAAACGGCTCATGCCTCAGTTGCAAATCAAGGTGCCGACCATACGCCGCTGGGGTTCAAAAATCGCTGTCACAGTGGACCGTCCATTCTTCAAGGCCATCGGCGGGCCAAGCGACGAACCGAAGCAAGACCTTGGCGACGGCGACATCATCTGGCTTGTTCCTAAACTGCATCGCATTGGAAACCGGTTCAAGTTGCTCCGCGACCACTGGGAGATACTTACGCTTGAGGACTCCAGCGATAAACTTCTGGCATCCGAGACAATCTCACAACAACAATTCGTAAAAGTTCTGCGAAGCAAGTTGGAGCCTCTCGCTCCCAGATCGGCAACCTGACGAGTCGAAAAGTATGGGATGCTCTGATTAAAGCGGCAGCGCATAATTCCGCTATTCCTGCGAAAGCAGGAATCCAGCATAGAAAGCGCGCGCTTCGCGCTCCTTTTAAGGCAGGCGCGGGCCGCCAGGCGTCGCAATGTGCGCGTTCCGCGCTCTATTTGCACTGGATTCCTGCTTTCGCAGGAATGGCGAAGAGAAGATGCGCGCCGGGATATGTTTTAATCAGAGTATCCTATGGTCTTGCGTGCTTCCTTATGCGGGGAGAGGCTTTGCCTATTCCCCTTACAAGAGGCGCAAAGTGACATTGCGGGCATCTTTGAAGAGGCACTCCCGCAACAGTTCCACGGACCAGGGATCGGTGATCCTTTTGGCTTCCACGTCCCGCATGAGCTCGTCGGACTCGGTAAAACTGCCGCTCAGCGAAGCGCCGCTCTTTTCGAGGAACTCCGTCCTGTTGAGAACGATCACGATATCGTCTGTCTTTGCCCGCCATTCGTATGCAATCGCGGCGTGCTTTGCGGTACGCTCGCCTGCGTCCATATAGACGGCTCCTATGAGCCGCAGGTCGCCTGGACTTACGCTTAGTCTAAGCTCTTCCTGCAGCTCGCGCCTCGCGCACTGTATGATGGCATTCCCGTCGACGGCGTCTTCTTGGCGGACATGACCCCCGGCCCAGATAACGAATTTCCCGTGCAAGGGGTTTGCCGCGGACTTCTCTCTGCGCTGCAACTTGAGCACGGCGCCGGTTGCATTGCGAACGACGACTATAGGCAGAGCCTGAACGAGGCTGGGGTTCTCTTCCACATCCTTGCGCAACCCGAACTCTCCGGCATTTGTGAACAGGCCGGCCAGGGCGGATGCCTCCAGCGCATCCAGGCAAGGTCTCTTGGAGAACAACTCCTTGACCTTGTTTTTAGGAAGTACGAGTATCTCCTCCTTGATCTGCTCTTCGATCAGCGCCAATACGATGTCGGCCACGATTTCCACAGTTTTCTTCGGTTTGCCCCGCAGTTCCTTCGATGAAGTATTTATAGGGTAGAACCGAAAGTCATTCTCAAGCCGCTTCATGCAATCGCGATTGGAGCTATTGATTTGCTTGAGGACACTCTCGTTCATAATAGATCCTCCAGAGTCTCCGTTTTTTATTACCGGCAAATACCCTTGTTCCCGCTCTATGGCGTCTTTAGGAGCGGCCGTCATTACGAATACGGCGGAGAGCCTGTTTCGCCAGTCGTTAATGAGCAGGAATCGTTCTATGCTCTCTTTATCCGCGGGACTAATTCGCGCGAGCCGCTCCATCGTCGTTATCCAGCAGATAGAGTCAAATATGCCCCGGTCGAGGATAAGGATATCGGGATCGCCTGCCCCAGGAGGAACCTGGGTCTTTTCCAGGATTTGCGCCAGCGTGGTGCATGCGGTCCATACATTGAAATTCGCATGTTTTTTGTCACGAATGGGGCAGACGGAGGCCCGTTCCATGATGATTTCTGCACGGAACCCGCAACGATTCAGGAAGGAGCGCAGTTGGTTCAACGTACTGGTCTTGCCAGCCTTGGGAACGCCCGCGAATTCCAGTACGATTGGTTTTCTTGCGTCTTGCCTGAAACTTTTGGCGGCGCGCTCGGCCCGGTTTTGCAGTTCTGACTTCAGGAACATGCGCTCCTTTCGTTAATATCCGTGCGGCAACCTGCCGCATCGGCGAATTCGCTGCGCAAGCGGCGGGCAGGCAGAAATTCGAAGTCGCTCTTGTAAAGGCCAATATCCATGACCATTCATGGCTACTGGCCGGCGCCCTGGAACGCCGCGCTCAGATCGAAGGCCGTGATCTTGTTCTCCAGCATCTCGGGCAGGATCAGCCGATCGGTGGCGGGGAAAAAGGCGATGTCCGCCGCCCCCTTGGGGAAACTCATCAGCCGCTCTGCCTTGCCGCCGGCGATGCGATAAACGAGACCCGCGACCCAGTCGGTGACGATATACCCGCCCCGGCCATCGGCCTCGAGGCCATCCAGGTTGCCCAGCGATTCGCCCATGAGATCGGTGCGCTCGCCCGTGTTCAGGTCCAGCGCGAACACCCGGCCGGGCATTTCGGTGCTGAAATCTTCCCGAATGCCGGGCCCCCAGGAGGCAACGATCAGCCTGTTCCCCTGCACCAGCAAGCCGTTGGGATGCTCAACCACGCCGCCCTCGGCGAAGACGGACAGACGGCCGTCGTCGTAGCGGTGGATATGGCCGGTCAGCATATCCGAGACATAGACCGAGCCGTCTTCGCCGCAGGCGACATCGTTGAGAAACTTCGCGCCCGGGACCGCAACCTCATGAACGGTCTCGCCGGTGGCGATGCGAATGCCCAACAGGCGGTCTATATCCGAAACCCACAGCGTGCCCCCGTGGCTGCGCATGCCCTTGGGCGCGCTCAGCCCGGTAACCCACTTAAGCTCCAGGATTTCGCCGGCGACGTTCATTTTCGATATAAAGCCGTCGCCGTCTTTGGCGCCGGCGCCGCCCGCGCCCATCTGGGATACGAACAGCAGTCCGGAATCCTCGTCGTAGTAGGCACTCTCCGGCGCCTGCACTCCCTCGGCCTGGCCGACGCTCCAGACGGCAGGATAGGAAGAATCCCCGGAATCCCCGGCATATGCGGCAACGGCGCAACAGCAGAGCAGCGCCGCGCCCAAGGTGCGACCCAGGACGCTACCCAGGGCGCGACAAGGCATCGCGGCGAATATTGCAACGTGTGTTCTGGCAGTCATGGCTTACCCCCTTTGCAATCGTGTTTCAAATGACGAACGGCTATTATAATGCGCCCATGCCTCTATGACAGCGGGCCCGCGCAACGCAATCGCAATGCAATGCAATGGGGCCCGGGGGCGGACGGCGAATTGCGGCATGGAATCCCCGCGCATGACAGACAAAATCGTATGGAGCGGGCGGCTGCTGGGGGTGCAACCCCGCATCCGTCTGCTGCGCTCTTTCGACCAGTGGCACCATGCCTACCTGGGCTACTGCCTGTTCCTGGAAGGCAGCGTCGGGATGCGACAGGAGCGGTTCTCGGTGGGCGTGGGCGCCAAGGCCCATCAAAAACACGGCTTCCGGGCCGGCATGGACGTCAAAGGCAAAGCGGCGCCCGTGCAGCGCCAGGAGACCGAGCCGGTGCAGATGTACAAGGCGAGCGGCATCCTGGCCGCCGCCACTCCGGCGATTGACACCGCCGGGGAGGGGCCGCCCTGGCTGGGGGTGCCGCCGGAACTGCCGGCCTACAGGGCGCGCGGGCACCGGCGGCTCGACCCGTGCACGTACCGGAGCGCGTGCGCCCGCTGCATGTGGGGCTGCCGAATGCCGGTGGAAATCACTCTGGACCATTGGAACCCCAGCAAAAAGAAATACCGCTTCGAGACCTTTTGCTACGGCCCGAAATCCTGCCCCGCGTACCGGGCCGGGAAATGCCGGACGGTGCCGGGCAGAAAGGGGATGGTATGGGAGGAAGAAGACTGGGTGGACGAGCAAATGACGGCACACCGGGGAGAGGACGAGTAGCGGGCCGCGGCCTTTTGCTATAATGGCCTTCGTAGCGCGAGGATGCCGACGATGCCGATTTACCAGTACTACTGCAAAAGCAACGGGCGCAAGGTGAGCGTGTTCCATCCCATGGCGGTGGAGTTAAAGGACTGGGGCGAACTCTGCTACGTGGCCCAGCTCTCCCTGGACGACACCGACCCCGCCGCACCGGTAGTACGGCAGATAGGAACGCCATACGTCCATGTCGCGACGGGCCCCAGCCAGTTAAAGGAACTGGGCTTCACCAAGCTGGTGCGCAGGGACGCCGGCGTATATGAGAACGTCACCGCCTTGGACGGCGAGAGCCGCTATTTCAAGGCCGGCAAAAAGGCCACCGCACCGCATCTGCACAAAAAGATCCGCGACTGAAACCGGGAGGACCCCATGACGAAACGAGACACCCTATCCTTGCTGTTGCCCCTGCTGCTGTGGACCGCAGTCCCGTCCGCAACATTCGCGCAAGATCTGGAGGCGGCGCTGGCCGGCGCCCACCGGTCGCCGGAGCACGTCGCCCGCGACCGCTACCGCCACCCGGCGGAAACCCTGCGTTTCTTCGGCCTGCGGGCGGACATGCAGGTGCTGGAGGTCGCGCCCGGCGGCGGCTGGTACACCGAAGTGCTGGCGCCGTTCCTGGCACAGAAGGGGAAACTGACGGTCGCCAGTTTCGGGATCGAACACCGGAACGATTACCTGGCCGGCATCCACCGCGATTACGCCGCCAAGCTGGCCACCGACCCCGACACCTACGGCCGCGTGCACATGGTCTCGCCGTTCCAGAAGCCCACGTACCTGGAACAGGTGGACAGCGATTCCATGGACATGGTGCTGACCTTCCGCAACACCCACAACTGGATCCGCGACGAAGTGGCCCGGAGCGTTTACCAGGCCTGCTTCCGCGTACTGCGGCCGGGGGGCATCCTGGGCGTCGTGCAGCACCGGGCGCCGCCCGGCGCCGATGTGCCGGCCAGCGTCAAACAGGGCTACGTGCCGGAAGAATACGTAGTGCAGTTGGCCGAGGAGGCCGGCTTTCGCTTGCAGGCCCGCTCGGAGGTCAACGCCAACCCGCGGGACACCCGCGACCATCCCAAGGGAGTATGGACCCTGCCCCCCACCCTGCGCCTGAAAGAGCAGGACCGCGACAAGTACCTTGCGATCGGCGAGAGCGACCGCATGACCCTGAAGTTCGTCAAGCCATAGGCGCCCGCAGCCCGCGAACAAGCGAACGCGACAACACGGGGACAGTCCGAGGAGACGAGTACGAACCCTACCCCTTCGCCGCCCCGCCCGCCATGGCGGAGGCGCATACGCCGGCTGGGCAATAACGAAACGCTAAATTTAGTCAACGG
>JAPPQA010000171.1 GCA_028817255.1 Gammaproteobacteria bacterium
CTCTATTTGCGCTGGATTCCCGCCTGCGCGGGAATGGCGAGGTGGGGGCATGGGAGTGGCGGGGTGGGCTTTATTCGCTGGATGCCCGCAGGGTTTTTTCCCTCACCCCGGCCCTCTCCCGGAGGGAGAGGGCGACAGATGCCGCCAAAGGCGGGCGCCCCTCTTCTCCCTCTCCCTCCGGGAGAGGGAAACAGGGTGAGGGAGCGGAAGTGGCGGGACGCTCAGAAGCGCAGGGTGGCGTCCAGCAGCAACGCGCTGTCGGCGTCGGCGCCGCTCCCGCGCCGCAGCCCGGCGTCCAACTGAAGGCGCCCGGCGTCGAAGCGCAACCCGCCGCCGTAACTTTGCTCGCCGGACGAAAACCCGCCCTCGCCGTACAGCGTCAAAAGACCCGGCAACCCCTGCGACAGCCACACGTCGCCAATGCCATACGACAACTCGCTACGCAGCCCCAGCCCGTTCCCACCGGCCCGGGGGGCCAGGGAGGGGGCCCCTCCAAAAGCCCCGCCATCCAGCGGCGCCGCGCTCGCCGCCGCGCCCAGGGCGCCGCCCGCCGCCCTCCGGGCCAAACCAAACTCAGGGCGCAACGCAAACTGCAGACCGCGCCGGTCCGCACCCAAGTCGTAGCGCAACTCGCCCGTTCCCGTGTACTCCCGGTAATCGCGCTTGCCTTCGCTCGCCAGCCGCGCCCGGCCTTCCCACTGCGTCTCCAAACCCAGGCGCGGCCAGTACAGACTGAAACCAGTACCGAGCCCCGCTATCGCCGTGTCGCGCGCGCCATCGCCGAATTCATAAAGCAAAGCCATGGTCATATACGGGCGTAGCCGCCCGCCTTCGTCAAAATCGAAGACCCTCCCCAGTTCTATCTCGCTTTGCAGTTGTTGCGCGTCCGTCTCCGTCGCGCCGTAAGGCGCGTCCATGCCGCCGCCGAAGCGCATGATCCCGCTGTCCGTCTCGCTATGCAGCGCCGTACCCGACAGGCGCAGCAACACGTCCAGCCCGCCCGCCGCGAATCGGCGCCAACTGAGACCCGCCGCCCCCAGCCACAGATCCGTGTCGCTGCTCGCTTTGCCCACAGCGCCTCTTTGCCGTTCTTCGATCTGCAATTCGCCCTGGCCGTAGCCCGCCAGCAGCCACACGCTCAGGCGCTCCGAAGGCTGCCAGGCCAGGTACGGGTACACCGCCGCCAAATCGTTCTCAAAGTCGGTGCGATCTCCAGCCGCCGCGCCTGCCGCGCGCAACTCCAGTTCGCTCACGAAGTAGCCTACAGCCACACCCGCCAGGTAATCGCCGTAACGGCCGTCCAGCCCCAGGTGAAAGGCGTAATTGTCGCCGTCGTAGTCGTAGCGGGTTCCGCCCTGCCGCGGTTCGCCCTCCAGCGAGGCGTAACTGCCGCGGCCCCACACGGACAGCGTGTTGCCGCCGCCCCGGTCACTGGTGGCGGAGAAGCCGGAACGGCCCAGCAGCTGCTGCAGCGCGCGGCCTTCCGCGCCGGGCGTGCCGGAGTCCGTGTCTTGCAGCTGCGCCGCCGCCAGTTCCGCCAGCGCGGACATGTCCAGGGAGGACGCGCCGGGCAGGGGGGAGGACTGTGCCGGTGGCGGCGGTTGCGGGGGCGGTGGACATTGTGGACTCTGTGGACTCTGTGGACACGGCGCCGCCAAGTCCGAGCCCGTAGCGCCCGCGGCGCCCTGCCGGTCTTCGGCCCGCGGCAGGCCGAGCGCCGGGGCGCCGGCCGCGCCGCCGCCGGCGGACGGGGACAGCACCTGCCGCCCGCCCAGGTTCAGCGCCAAGCCCGCCCCCCCGAGGCCGTTCCCCGAGTCAATGCGTCGCGCGATTGCCGGCACCGCCAGCGCCGCCACCCCCCGGCTCAGCACCGTCGCCGCCAAATTCACGCGCCCCATGCGCTCCATATCCGCGCGCGGTTCGGTAATCGCCACAGTCAAGGATCGCGGCGAGCCCAGCGCGGTGCCCGCATCTCCCGTGACTCCGGTCAGAAGCACCGTGAAGAACTCGCGCGGTTCGCCTGCCTCATCGGTGTCAACGGGCATCGCGGCGATCGCCTGGGACTGCCGGTAATTCGCCGGCGCAAAGGTCAGGCTGCCGCCCGGCAATGTGCCGCCGAAGTCGCCGGCATCGGCACTGCCGGCCCGCACTGCCCAGGTAACGATAATGTCGTCCGCGGGATCGGCAGCACCCTCCTCGGAAACGATGGCAACGATCCAATTCACACTGTCGCCCTCGGATACCTGGTTCGGGCCTCTGATGGTTACCGTGCGGAAAGTTCTGAAGGGGTCGCCCATGTCGTCGTCGGTGATGGTGCCGCTGCCGCTCCGATCACCCGCCGTCGTCGTGAGCGTCACCGTGCCGGTCGCCGCTTCCTTGGCGAAGGCCGCGACGGTCTCGGCCAGCAGCGTCACCGTGATGCTCTCGTCCGGCTCGTTCGAGTCATCCCCCAGCACCATGATCATCAGATCCTCCGCCGTCTCTCCCGCCGCAATGGGTAACGTGCCCGACGGCGTGACGTAGTCCGTGCCTCCCGTCGCCGTCCCGCCCAGCGTGTACGGGATTGTCACCGCCCCCTCCGAGGCGCCGCTCAAAGACACCGTGAAGGTCAGCGCCGTCGTCGTGCCCGACGCTCCCTCCATGACCGAATCCGCATCCGCTATGCTGTAGGCGATGGCGTCGCTGGCGGCAATCTCCGTCATCGCGCCCTCGACGCGGGTGGTGCCCGTGCTGCCCTCGCCCTCGCTGAGCGACAGCGACACCGAGTAACTCTCGGCCGCTTCGTTTAACGCATCGTCCGCCGTC
>JAPPQA010000172.1 GCA_028817255.1 Gammaproteobacteria bacterium
CGGATATTTGCCGTGCCAGTGGGTAGTTTTTCGCGCGGCTCTGGATTTTCGGAGTTTTTGCACAGACTGGAAAGCCGGAATCTCATAGGGGATGCCGAGTTCGGAAGCTGTTGTCATGTCAATCCGCCGTGGATTCCCGCCCCGGTTCGGGCCAGGGTCGGGCTTGGCGCAGGAGCGGGGCGCGGGGCGCTTCTTTCCCCCAGCGCGTAGCGGCCAGGGCGCTGGACAGGGGCTGGAAGGCGTCGCCGGCGGCTCTTACGCGGACTCCCCGGTGCCGCCGCCGCGGGCCAGCAGGCGGTCCAGCCAGAAATTGGAGAGTTTTTCCTGCATGGAGTTCTGCCGCAGGCGCGCGTTCAGGTGCTCGAAGTCCACGCGGTCCAGGGCCTGGTCCTGGTTGTAGCAGGAATAAACGAAATATTCCTCTCCGGTGCGGGGGTCCGTGTGCCGGCACAGGCACTGGGCGCAGACCCCTTTCATCATGCACTGCATGGGAGAGTTGATCGAGCCGATCGCGGTATGGGACTCTTTGAGCAGGGGCGCCAGCGGGCCGTGCCGCGCCTCTTTAACGGCGCGCATCATGCGGTCCGAGCCGATCGCGATCATATGGTCCACGTCTTGCAGCCGGATCGGGGTCGCGCCCAGTTCGCCCCGGCCGTAAGCCAGCATTGCTTCCACGATATTGCCTACGGCCGTCTTGTCCTGTGGCCGGCGCTTCGCTATGGGCGCATTGCCGCGGTCCACGGTCCAGACGACGATGTCCGCGGCCGCCTCCATCTCTTCGGGCTTGAATACGTCCTCGCTGCGGCGGTAGCCGGCAAAGTACAGTACCCGGGCCCCGGCGGCGCGTAGCGACTGGCCTATGGAGAATTGTACGGCGTTGCCCAGCCCGCCCCCGGCCAGCAACACGGTGCGTCCGGCCGGCAATTCCGTCGCCTGCCCGGTAACGCCCATCACCACCAGGGGGTCGCCCGGTTTCCAGAGCGCGCATAGGCGTGAGGAACTTCCCATCTCCAGGGCGACCAGCGAGATCAGCCCCCGCTTTTTGTCCACGGAGGCGCCGGTCAGCGCCAATCCCTCGGAGACCAGCTTGGTGTCTTCCACCGCGGCGGCCAGGGTCTCGTAGTTCTGTACCCGGTAGAACTGCCCCGGCCGGAATTTTCTGGCCTGCATCGGCGCTTTGACCACGACCTCGACGATGGTGGGCGTCAGGCGGTTCACCTCGCGGACCGTGGCTTGCAGTTGCCTGTCCATCCGCGCGAACAGGCGGCGCAGTTGCAATTCCCGTTGCGGCTGCGCCGCGGGGTCCAGGTGCCGCAGTTCCCGCTCGAACAGCCGCACGATATAGGGATAGCCGTCGCGGGCGCTGGCCATGGCCCGCACCACGCTGCCGGCATAGACGGGATGCGCGTCGCCGTAGAAGGTGATGCGGCGCCCGTCCCGGCAGTACGAAGTGAATGGCGCGGGCCGGCCTACCTTGGGCAGGGGCGTGTCCTCCATGGGCAGAAAATCGTCGCCGCCATCGTCGTTGCGGGCGGGTTCGTAGCGCTGGAAGCTGCTGCGGTCCATACGGAAGGAATAGGGATATTCCTGTTCGTATATGGTGTTCGGGACGGTGCCCGCGGCGATAAACAGGCTTTTCAGCGGCACTTCTACGGTCTCTCGAGAGTTTTGCCATCCGCCGTCCTGTTGCCGTGTGTGCCGGAAGCGCACCGCCCGCAGCGCCCCCCAGCGGTCGGCAAGCGCCTGATCCGGCGTCAGGCACTCGGTCAGTTCGATGCCCTCGCGCAGGGCCTCGCGCAGCTCTTCGTGGTTGAGGCGGTAGGCAGGCGAGTCCTGTACCCGTTTGCGGTAGTACAGGGTGACGCCCCCCCAGCGCCGCAGCAGGGAGGCCAGGTCGGGGGCGCGGCCTTCGTCTTGCGCCCGCCGCCGCTCGGCGCGGAGCTCGCGGGCGTGGCTCAGGAATTCGTCCAGGATCTCCCGTTCCTCTTCGTCCATGGCGTCCCGGATCTGCCGCTCCATGCCATCCGCGGCCAATCGCCGGTAGCGCATAAATACCTTCTCCACTTGTTCCGGGTAATAGGCCAGCGCCTCGGTCGCCGTGTCTATGGCCGTCAGGCCGCCGCCGATGACGCCGGCGGGGAGCCGGATTTGCAGATTGGCGAGCGAATTGCGCCGGGAGGCGCCGCTTAACTGCAACGCCATCAGGAAGTCCGAGGCCTTGCGGATGCCGCGGATCAGGTTGTTCTCCATTCCGATGATGGTAGGTTTGCCGGCCCCGCAGGCCAGCGCGATGTGGTCGAAGCCGAACTCCCAGGCGTCCTCGATGTCCAGCGTCCCGCCGAAACGGACGCCGCCGTAGCAGCGGAAGGAGCGCCGCCGCGCCAGCGTCAGGTGGATGACGGCCAGCAGGTTCTTGTCCCAGCGGGCCGTGATCCCATACTCGGCGACGCCGCCGAAGCCGGCCATGGCGCGCCGGTCCAGCGGCCGGTAGAGTTTGCGGAAATCCCGCAACGGTTGCGGCGGACGCCCTTCCGTTCCCGTTCGTTCCGGCGCCAGGGGTTCGATCTTCAGGGCGTCCAGCCCCGCCACGCCGAAGCCTTCGTTCAGCAGGTAATGCGCCAGGGTGTAGCCCGCCGGGCCCATGCCGACCACCAGCACGTTCTTGCCGTTGTAGGGCAGCGAGTAGGGACGTCTCCGGTTCAACGGGTTCCAGCGCGCCAGCAGGCTGTAGATCTCGAACCCCCAGGGCATGAACAACACCTGGGTCAGCGCGAAGGTCTCCACCTGCGGGATGTTGACCGGCTCGCTCTTCTGAAAGATGCAGCCCTTCATACAATCGTTGCAGATGCGGTGTCCGGTCCCCGGACACATGGGGTTGTCCACCATGATCAGCGCCAGCGCCCCGATGTAGTCGCCGTGCCGGGCCAGCAACTGCATCTCGGAGATTTTTTCTTCCAGCGGGCAGCCGATGATCGCGTTGCCCAGCGGATTGCGCCGGTAATCGCCGGTCTTGCGGTTCCGCATCCCCCGGGAACAGGAATCGGCGGCGCGGTCGTGGCAGTAGAGGCAGCGCTCCAGTTCGTAGAGTTCCTGTCTCAGGTTGCAGCGGCGGTCGGTGAGGTCGAAGCCGTTGCGGTGCCGGCGATCTTCCGGTTTCGCGGCCCAGCTTTCGTAGCCGTCGCGGCGGCGGCGCTGGTGCGTCACCAGTGTCCCGAAGTCGTTCTTGCGCGGCGTCTTCAGGCAGATCCAGTTAGCGGCCCGCGGCAATAGTCGTGGGCGTTGCAGGCACAGCCAGCACCACCGTTCCACGCATTGCAGCAGGGCCTCGGCCAGGGCGGTCGGCGCCTGCATCTCCAGTTCCGCGGCGAATAACGCCGCGTCGTCGGTTGCTGTGCCGGGCGCCGTGCCGGCAGCCCGCAATGCCGCCGCGATGGCCGCCGCCTCCGTTGCGGCCGCGGCTTTTTCCGGGGGCTCTTTCAGGCGTCCGGCCAGCCTTGCCAAAGTCATGCCGGTTTTGCATAGCCGCCATTCCGGATCGTCGGCGCCTGGGGCGACGACCTGCGTCAAGCGCTGCAGTTTGCGCTCCAGCAATGCCGCATTCCAGGTGTCCACATCGTCGTTTCGGAACCGTTCGGCCAAGTGCTGCGCCACCTCCCGGCGGAAGGCGAAGACGGTGTCCAACTCCCGTCGTGCCCGGGCGCGTTTTTCTCCCGCGGCCTCTTGGAGCCGGAATAGCCGTTCCACAAAGCGGCTTAGATGCGGGGCCACCTCGACCAGCAAAGCCGAGCTTTGTACCGCCGGCATGGACTCGCCGTCAGGCCGCAGGTAGTCCCGGTAGCGGCGGCACAGTGCGGCGTCCTCCCGCTCCAGGTCTTCCTCGAAGCGCCGCGCCAGGTCGCGCAGGCGCACCGGGTCGTGCAGATCCGCGTAGGAAAATCCCGGAATGCCCGGGCGCAAGGTTTCGCTCACTCTGCCGTGCGGCGGCGCCGTGGTCGTATCGGGAGGGCCGGGCCCCATTTCACGCTGGAGGCGTGGGGGCGCAGTAGAGGCGCCCCCCTTGGGGCGGCAGTTGTCGCGGAGGAGGTCTGCACGAGTTCGTGGGCGATTGTAACGATACGGCGCGCTAAAGGACAGCGCTATCCGTCGTGTAGCGCTGCCTGCGTCCCCATGGCGCCCCTGCACGGCGCGCCTTGCGAGCGCATCTCCAGGGCGGCGGGGTGCCCGTAGCGGGCGGCGGTGTTCAGCGCTTCCGGCTGCCGCCGCGGGAAGGGCGTCGCGCCCGTTGCGGGGACTTGCCGAAGGGCCAGGGCCGTTCCTCGGTCTGGTAGGTGACGTAGCGCAGGATCTGCTCGGCGTAGCTGCTGGCGCGCTCGCTAAGTTCCAGCAATTGCGGGTTGATTTTGCCCACTAGCAGCTGGGCCAGAAATTGGAACAAAACCAGGATCCAGATCAGCCAGGCGAAACAGAAATAGAACAATATGCCAAAGCCCAGCATGAACAGCCCTCGTTGCCAGTGCGCCCAGCTGCCCAGGCGGTTGGTCATGGCGGTCAACCAGGCGGGCGGGGGCTTTTTGGCGGCGGCAGCCGTTTTCTTGCCGCTGTCCGCGTCCCGCGCCTTTTCCGTGCCGGGCGGCGTGTGTTCCGCTTTCCTGCCCTGAGGGGTGGATTTCTGTTCCTTGTCCTCTGCCATGGTCCTGTCCTCCGTTGCTGCGAAAAAACCCCAAGCCGGGATTATACGGCATGAATCGAGAAGATGTATTCCGGCGCGCAAGCCGGAATCCCTCTTGCGGCCTCGGCAGCGCGTATGAGATTCCGGTTTGCGTGTCTGAGCCTGTACACCGGCTGTTCGCGGGGGATTGCCTGCGGCGCGGCGTGGGGGATAATGTTCGGCAGG
>JAPPQA010000173.1 GCA_028817255.1 Gammaproteobacteria bacterium
CGGGATACGCCTTCAACCCTTGCCCAACTCGTCATTTTCGTCCAGCAAATCCCGCCCGAATCCCAGCATATGCCCGTCCGGGTCCTGCATGCTGAACTCCATCAGGCCGTGTTCGCTTTGCCGCAGGGCCGACACTTCACAGCCCCGGGCGCTTAGGCGCCGGTGCAATGCCTCGACGTCATCGAGCAGAAAATACAGTTGCGCCGGCCAACCGGTGTTGATTTTCGCATTGCATCCTCTGGGCAGCCTCAGCTCGGCATTGGTTTGCATCAGCATGAAATCGCAGCTGCCGCAGGCGACGCGCGCCCACCGCCAATCGCTGAGTTGCCGGTCGCTGCTAACTCTTTGGAAACCGAGTTCGTTCTGGTAGAAATCCAGGCTTGCCTGGATGTCGCGCACGTTCAACATCGGGATCAAAGCCTCGTATTCCACGTCAGTCACGCTGGTAATGCCGGTCACGCGGCCCGTCGCACGGGCCTCAGGGATAGACGCCTTCCGAGAGCAGCAGCTGTACGCCGTCGGCGAATGGATGCCGCACTATCGCCGCGCGCTTTGCGTCGTCGCCTTTGAGCTGCCAGTCAAACCAGGCGGTAATGAAGTAGTTGCGCATCTGGTGCGGCAGAAAAACGTGCCCGCCAGCGCCTTCGGTCCACGCCGCGATGTCGTATTTTTCAGCCCGCGTCACGTCCCGTTGCAATGGCACGCGCCGGCCGCGGGCTGTTGCGCCCGGCTTCTCCGGATCCATTTCATCGTCGGATGCGGTACCGTGGCCCTGGTCGCGGAACATGATCAGCGCCTTCGCGCCTCGCGCCCGCTCGTAGGCGGCGCGGGCAATGGGCTGCGGGTTGTCCGCCGTCGGCCAAACCTGCTCAATGGCAAGCGGATACGTCTCGGCGATGTCGCCGCCGGCGTCTTCAAACCACTTCAGGTGAATGTCGCGGAACACCATATGCACGAAAGCATCGTCGGAGCCGATGACAATCATGAAATCCTTCGGCACCCCGTCCGGCAAAACCGACGCCGATTCGTTGGGAAAGCCGCCATACGGTTCCCAACGCCGGGGCAAACCGTTGTTGAAGGCGATGCCGGTGTCCACTTCGGGCAGAAACACCAGCGCCGATTGCACGGTAATGGCGCCCAGGGAGTGGCCCATCACGCCGATATGCTCGCCATCCACGGCGCCGGCGAAAAAACCGCAAAGTTCTTTTTCGATGCCGTTGATTTCCAGGGCCGCGCGACAACTTGCGGCGGTACCGCCCAGCGCCTTCATTTCACGGATAACCGCTGCCAAATCTTCGGTGCGCTGTTCGAATAATTCCGCCATCATCCGCGCGGCCTCCAGGCCGCCGCCCTTGCGCGCGGTCAAAGTGCCGGGATCGGGAAAGTCGGACGGCCGCTCAATTTCACCATCGAACCCGTACAGAAATTTCATAAAGTTTCTGAACACCGGGCTCTCCCGCGCACGCAACCGATAAGCGTCCAGACGCTCGTCATCGTTCACGGTTTTCGCAAAAAAAGAATTCGGGTCGTGAAACACCGGCGTGTCGAAACTGTCCGACGAATAGGCCAGCGTCGCCACAATGTACCCGTGGCTGGCGAGATATTCCGCCGCCCGGTTCCAGGTTCCCAGGCCGCCGCCGAGGCCGTGAATCATCACCACCAGCGGAAACTTGCCGGCGGCCAGCGGCGCGCCGATAAAGCTCTGGAAGGTGTGCCGGCGGTAAAAGGAATACAAAGGCAGGCTCGCCAGCGACTCGTCGCCCATGAACATATCCAGCGTAGTCTGGCGCCGGCCGTCCTTCGCCGCCCACAACGCCGACGGATGAATATCCGCCCGCCGCGCCACCCGCCGGCCGCTTGACGGCGACGGGTAATAAATGTTGGTGACAACGGTGCTGGGCTCGCCGCTGTCGTCAATTTTCTTCAGCAATGCCCGGTAGCTGTCGCTCTTGTAGCGCGCGCCCCAGACATCGAAAGGCCGGCTAAAATCTTTGACGAAGTTGCCGGCAACGCCGACCGCGAACGGCCCCGGCGCATAGGCTGCCGACAATGCATTGCCGGGCGCCTCCGACACACTCATGGCCGTCGTGAGGCGCAGGCTTGC
>JAPPQA010000174.1 GCA_028817255.1 Gammaproteobacteria bacterium
TCGATTGCGTAACGGCTCGGACTTCCGCGGTTGCGTTGGGCATGAGACCGGGCTTGCGCTATAATCCCCTGGTGCCGGGCGCGATGCATGGCGTATGCATAGCGCATGTCCCGTCGTAACGGGTACGGTTTCGCGGAGGCGCGAGGAGGAGATCATGAGCAGGCGGCGAATTGGCATATTCCCTTGGGCGAGGGACGAGCGTGCGAAGACAGACGGGCGGGCGCGTTGGCGGCCGTATGGGGGGCGTTGCCTGGTCGTGGCGGCGCTCCTGTGTTGCGGGCAGGGCATTGCCCTGGGCGCCACGATCAAGGAGTGCCAGGATGCGGAAGGCAGGAAATATTTCGCCGACCGCTGCCCTGCCGACACGCAGCAACTCGGCGAGAAAAAGATTCTCACCTCGGGACAGGTTGGCGGCGTCAATTTGCAGCAACTTCGCTCGGAGCATCCGATCGTGATCTACAGCGTGCCGAACTGCGACGCCTGCGATTTGACGCGCAATTACCTGAGCAAGCGCGGGCTGCCCTTCTCCGAGAAGGACGTGAGCGAAAATGCCGATAACCAGCAAGAACTCAAAGAACGTTCCGGCGCCTTGACGGTGCCGGCGGTGGCTATAGGGAAGCAGTTGGTGAGTGGCTATAACCGTTCTGCGCTAAAGAGCCAGCTCGACGCGGTGGGCTACCCCGACTCGGAGAGTCAGCAGGGCCAGCAGGCGGCGGGCGCCGCGCCAGCGAATGCCGAGCCGGGGCAGGAAGAACCTACAGATGCCCCTTCCCCGTTTTTCTCTCCTCCGCCAAGCGAGTAAGCGGGCCCGGTCGGGCGCCGGCGCAGCCGGCTTCGGTACGGGTTCCTCCTCGTGTGGGGGACGACCATGATCAAGCGCCCGGTAAGCCGCCGTCGCAGTCCCCCGCCCAGGCGTGAACCTGGCCGCGAACCCGGGCGCGAATCCGGCGCTGTCTCCGCCATCGCCGCACCGGAGCGCCTGCTGGAGCTGCGGGAAGTGCTGGACGACTTGGCGAGGGAGGGGCGGATCTCCAGAGGCAATGCGGAGACTCTGCTTGCCTCGCAGCGCACGCGGCAGCGGCCCGCCGCGCACCCCCTGGAGATCGTCGCCGAACAGAAGTTTCCCGATCGCAAGGACAGCGGCAAGGCCCTGACTCTGGAGGCGCTGACCAGCTGGCTCGGCGACAAGTCCGGCCTGCCCTACTACCGAATCGATCCGTTGCGGGTGAATGTCCCCCAGGTGACCGCGGTGATGTCCTACCAGTACGCCCGGCGGCACGACATCCTGGCGGTGGAGGCCGAGGGCAGCGAGGTCGTCGTCGCCACCGCGCAGCCGTTTCGGAGGGACTGGCTGCCCATGTTGCAGCAGACGCTGAAAGACAAAACCATCTCCGTCGTGGTGGCCAACCCTGTCTCCATCGCAAGATACACTCTTGAGTTCTACTCCATGGCCCGTTCGGTCAGCAAGGCGGCCGACACGGACTACAAGGGCCTGGGGGCGCTCGGGGTCGGCAACTTCGAGCAATTGCTGGAACTCGGCCAGACGCACTCGCCGGAGGCCAACGACGCCCACATCGTCAACATCGTGGACTGGCTGCTGCAATACGCCTTTGACCAGCGGGCGTCGGACATCCATATCGAGCCGCGCCGGGAACGGGGCAATGTGCGGTTCCGCATAGACGGCACGATGCAGCACGTCTATGAACTGCCTGCGCTGGTCATGGTTGCCGTGGTCAGCCGCCTGAAGAACCTCGGGCGCATGAACCTGGCGGAGAAACGCCGCCCCCAGGACGGGCGCATCAAGACCAAGGGCCTCCAGGGCAATGAGGTGGAACTGCGGCTCTCCACCCTGCCCACGGCCTTCGGCGAAAAGATGGTGTTGCGGATCTTCGACCCGGACGTGCTGCTGAAGAGCTTCGACGAGCTCGGACTGGGCGGCAGGGAACACGATGTCTGGCAAGCCATGATCGGCGCCCCGCACGGCATTATTCTGGTGACGGGCCCTACCGGTTCCGGCAAGACGACCACGCTGTATTCCTCGCTAAGGCAGCTTGCCACTCCGGAAGTCAACGTCTGCACCATCGAAGACCCTATCGAGATGGTCGAACCCTCCTTCAACCAGATGCAGGTGGCGTCCAACATCAGCTTGCACTTCGCCGACGGGGTGCGCTCCCTGTTGCGCCAGGACCCGGACATCATCATGATTGGCGAGGTCCGCGACTACGAGACCGCCGAGGTCGCCGTCCAGGCCGCGTTGACCGGCCACCTAGTTCTCTCTACGTTGCATACCAATGACGCGCCCAGCGCCGTTATCCGCCTGCTGGAGATCGGCATTCCGGCGTACCTGATCAAGAGCGTGTTGCTGGGGGTTATGGCCCAGCGCCTGGTTCGCGTCTTGTGCCCGAACTGCAAGTCCCGGACTGCGATGGACAAGAAGGCATGGGGTTCCATGGTCGCTCCGTACAAGGCGCCGGCGCCGCAGTGGATGTATGTGCCCCAGGGTTGTCTGGAGTGCCGCGGCACCGGCTACTACGGCCGGCTTGGCTTGTACGAGATCCTGCCCGTGAGCAACGCGATCAAACGGATGATCGGCGACAGCGCCGAGGCCGACGCCTTGCGGCGCGCGGGTCTGAAAGAGGGGATGCACACCTTGCGCCTGGCGGGCGCCGCCAGGGTCGCGCATGGGCAGACCACCATGACCGAAGTATTGCGCGTCACGCCCAAGGCCGATGACTGAGGGCGGCGGGCGCGGGGCGCGCGGGCGGCGGCCCGGCGGCGGGATGACGCGGTGAGTTGGACCAGCACGCTGCTGGGAGGCGCCTTCGGCTTCATGATCGGCGGCCCCCTGGGGGCCGTCGTGGGCGCCGCTCTTGGTCATCAGCTGGGTGGCCGGGAGCCGTTGCCGGCGGGCGGCGCGGGGCCGTCGTTCGGCGGGGCGCAACAGCGCCAGCAGCGCCTCCAGGGCGCTTTCTTCGCCGCCACCTTCGCCGTGATGGGGCGCATTGCCAAGGCGGATGGGCGCATCTCGCCCGAAGAGATCCGGCTGGCCTCCGCGGTGATGGACCACTTCGACTTGGACCCGCAGTTGCGGGCGGCGGCGCAAAACCTGTTCCGCGAAGGCGCGTCCGAACGCTTCGACCTGGACGGGGTGTTGGCGCAGTTCCGCCGCGAGGCGGGGCGGCAGGTCAATCTGCGCCGCCTGTTCCTGGAGATTCAGATTCAGATGGCACTCGCTGACGGCGCCGTCAGCGCGCCGGAACGGCGCATTCTGCTGCTTGTCAGCGACTGTCTCGGCATCCCGCGCGATCTGTACCAGCGGCTTGAGGAGCAGATCCGCGCCAGCGCGCATTCCGGCCCGGCGGCGCGCGGCGGCCCGAGCCTGGAAGACGCCTACGCCACGCTGGGAGTTCCCTCCGGCGCCAGCGAGGCCGAAGTCAAGCGCGCCTACCGGCGCCTGATGAGCCGGCATCACCCGGACAAGCTGGTGGCGAAGGGCCTGCCGGAGGAAATGATGCGCGTCGCCACCGAAAAGACGCAGGAGATACGCGCTGCCTACGACCGGATCAAGGAGGCGCGCGCGTAGCCGGGGGTTGCGCACTGAAGCCGTTGGCGGGTGTGGCACGGTCGGAGATTGGCCGTTGCAAGGAGGTGCAATGAAATATCTGATTTTGATTTTTTCCCTGATCTTGGCAGGCTGTGCAAGCCTGCGCCTCACGACGGCCATGAGTGTGTCGGAGGCGCCCGGCAATGCAT
>JAPPQA010000175.1 GCA_028817255.1 Gammaproteobacteria bacterium
AATGTGCGCGTTCCGCGCTCTATTTGCGCGGGATTCCGGCTTTCGCCGGAATGACGAAAAAAACCGGAATGACAGAAAAAAACAAGAATGGCGGATATTTATCATGCCAGTGGGTAGTTTTTTCGCGCGGCTCTGGATTTTCGGAGTTTTTGCACAGACTGTTGCGCCGGAATGACAAGAAGCAATATATATGGCGGAATAAGAGGGCCGCTTCGCTTCCCTTCGATTGCGTAACGGCTTGAGGCGCCCGCGCCCTGCCCGGCCCATGTGATACCCTCCCGGCGGACCCGCCTCGTTCGCGGCCGCGGAAGCGCCGCCGGAGACCGGGGAACGACAGCGATGCCAAAAGACAAGGGCATAAAATCAAGCACATAAGACAGGGGCATAACGCAAAATATGGCAGAAAAATACGACTACGACCTGTTCGTGATCGGGGCCGGTTCCGGCGGCGTGCGGGCGGCGCGGCGGGCGGCGGGACACGGCCGCTCGGTGGCGGTGGCCGAGGACGACCTGCCGGGCGGCACCTGCGTCAATCGCGGCTGCATCCCGAAGAAGCTGCTGTTCTACGGCGCCGAGTACGGCGAGCGTCTCGCCTGCGCCGGCGAGTTCGGCTGGAACCTGGAGGCGCCGCCGAAATTCGCCTGGCGGCATCTGCGGGACGGCAAAGACCGGGAAGTGGCGCGCCTGAACGGCGTCTATCGCCGCTTGCTAAAAGAGGCGGGCGTCGCGCTGCTGACGGGCCGGGCGCGGCTGCTGGATGCGCATACCGTAATCGTAGCGGAGCGGCGCTTTCGCGCCCGCGCCATCCTGGTGGCCGTCGGCGGCCGCCCCTGGGTGCCGCGGGACCTGCCGGGCCGGGAACACGTGAGCACCTCCGATGACCTGTTCCGCCTGCAGCAGTTGCCGCGCCGGGCGCTGATCGTAGGCGGCGGCTATATCGCCGTAGAGTTGGCCGGCATCCTGCACGGGCTGGGGGTGGCAACCATTCTGCTCTACCGCGGCGAACTGTTCCTGCGCGGCTTTGACCCGGAGATCCGCGCCTTTCTGGCCCAGAGGATGCGCGCCCGGGGCATGGAATTGCGCTTTCGCGCCGAGGTCGCGGCAGTCGAGCGCCGCGGGGACGAATTGCGGCTGCGGCTGGCGGACGGCGACACGCTGGCGGCGGACATGGTGCTGTACGCCACCGGCCGGCGGCCGAACACGGCGGGAATGGGACTGGCCGAAGCGGGCGTGCGCCTGGACGCCAATGGCGCCGTGGCGGTGGACGAGGAATTCCGTTCGTCAGCGCCTTCCGTCTATGCCATCGGCGACGTAATCGGCCGCATGGCGTTGACGCCGGTGGCGCTGGCCGAGGCCGAGGCGCTGATTGACCGCCTGTACGGCGGCGGGCGGCGGCCGCCGCTGGACTACGACTGCATCCCCACGGCGGTGTTCGGGCAGCCGAACCTGGCCACCGTCGGGCTCACCGAGCCGGAGGCGCGCCAGCGCCGCCCGGACGCGGAGACGCACCGCTCGGTGTTCACGCCGCTGCAGAACGCGCTGAGCGCGCGACGAGAGCCGGCGATGATCAAGGTGATCGCCGAGGCGGGCGGCGGACGAGTGCTGGGGGCGCACATGGTGGGCCCCGATGCTGCGGAGATCATGCAGGGGGTCGCCGTCGCGCTGAAGGCCGGCATAGACAAGGCGGGCTTCGACGCCACGGTGGGCATTCACCCCACCCTGGCCGAGGAGTTTGTCAGCCTCTAAAAACCGCCTTTCCCATTCAGGTCCGCGCAGCTTCAGTCTTCCGGCGCGCGCAGGCGCTGGGCCAGGCCCGAATCGCGCCGCGCGCGCCGCCGCACCGCCGCGCGGATCGCCTCGGGAGCGCCCCACAGGGTTACCTGCTCGCGGGCCCGGGTAACCGCGGTGTAGAGCAACTCGCGGCTCAGCAGGGGATGGTCGCGCGGCGGCAACAGGAGCAGGACGCGGCGAAACTCCGAGCCCTGACTCTTGTGCACGGTGGCAGCGAAGGCGTCCTCGTGAGGCGGCAGGCGCGCCGCGGAAAACCAGCGCAACCCGCCGCTGGGCGCCGCAAAGGCGACCGGAAGCGCTTCGCCTTGCGGCCCCGGCGGCACATGCCCGGCCGCGGCGACCGGCGGCGGCAAGGCGATCCCGGTATCGCCGTTGTAGAGTTCCAGGGAGTGATCGTTGCGCCCGATCGTCACCGCGCGACCGGGATACCAGGGTTGCCGCCGCGCGGACGCCGGCGGCGTGAAGAGCTCGCGCGCCCGCTCGTTCAGCCGCCGCGCGCCGAAACGGCCCTCGCGCCGCGGCGCCAGGACGCGGAACTGCGCCAGCAGGCTCAGCATTTCGCCGGCGTCGGCGCCGGCGCGCAGGCAGCGCCAGTAGTCCGCGTAGCCCTCCCGCAAGGCAATGGCGAGGCGCCGCTCCAGCTCCGCGGCGCCGGACGGCGCCCACCAGGCAAGACCTGGGGCGCTGCTGTCTTCCAGACAGGCCAGTACCGCATCCGGGTCGCCGTCGCGGATCGCCCTTGCCAGCCGTGCGAGACCGCTCCCTTCGGAGAAGCGGAAGTTGCGCTCCAGGCGCACCGCGCAGTCCGGCAACGGCGCCCCGGCGGCGTCTTGGTCGGTGCCGCGGGCGGCGCCCTGGTCGGCCGGCGGCGGCAGGCAGCCGAGCGACCGCAACCGCTCCCGAAAATCCGCCGACAGCCGCGGGCGGGGCAGGCACAGATCGGCCAGCACGGAACCGGCCTCCACCGAAGCGAGTTGATCGGCGTCACCGACCAGCAACAACCGCGCCGTCTCTGGCAGCTGCGCCAGCAGGCGATCCAGCAGGGCGATGTCGAGCATGGAGGCCTCGTCCAGCACCATTATGTCCACCGGCAAGCCGCGGTGCGGCGGCGGGGCGCCCGGATGCGTCGTCCCCAACAGGCGATGCAGGGTCGCCGCCCGGGCGGGGACCGCGGCGAGCGCCGCCGCGGCCGCCGGCAACTCCCGAAGGCGCCCGACCACGACTTCGCGCAGCCGCACCGCCGCCTTGCCGGTCGGGGCCGCCAGGGCAATGCGCGACGGCACCGCGGGTTGTTCCAGCAACAGGGCCAGTATGCGCGCGACCGTGGTGGTTTTGCCGGTCCCCGGGCCGCCGGAAACGATGCACAGGCGGCGCAGCACGGCCATGGCGGCGGCCACCCGTTGCCAGTCCGTCGCAGCGGCGGCGGACGCGGGGAAGAGGCGCCGCAACCCGGCACGCAGAAGGGCGGTGTCCACGCCTTGCGGGCGGGCAGCGGCGAGCCGCCGCAGCCGTGCCGCCACGCGCCGCTCGTATTCCCAGTAGCGGTGCAGATACAGGCGCCCGGCCTGGTCCAGCACCAGGGGACGGTATTCCCCCGGGGCGCCGACAGCGGCACCGGCGGCGCGCAGCTGCCGCAGCCACGGCGACAACTCCGGCGCGGTCACGGCCTCCGCGCCGGCGGCGGCGAATACGCGACTGCCGGCGAGGCGCCGCAGGTCGGCGCACACATGTCCCTCGCGCTGCATCCGGCTGACCAGGCAAGCGGCCAGCGCCAGCGCCGATCGTTCCGCGCCGCCGGCCAGCCGTACCATCAGGCGGGCAAAGTGCAGGTCCAGGTCTTCCAGGGCGCCGCCCTGGCAAAGCCGCTCCAGGCGCTCAAGCACGACCCGGCTCCAGGTGGCGGTCCAGGGCCTCGATCAGCGCCGGTGCGGGAAGGGTGTGGAAGACTCCGCAAGACGCGCCCCGCTCGGGCGCCATGCCGCGCAGAAACAGGTAAAAGGCGCCGCCCATGTGCCGTTCGTAGTCGTAGCCGGGCAGGCGCAGACGCAGGTATCGGTGCAGGGCGAGGGTATAGACCAGATATTGCAGAAAATAAGACTCCCGCGCCATGACCGCCGCCAGCCGTTCCGGCGCATAAGCGTCCGGCGACGGCCCCAGCCAGTTGGATTTATAGTCCGCCAGGTAATAGCGCCCGTCCGCCTCGAAAACCAGATCGATATACCCCTTCATGTAGCCGCGCACCCGTTCGAAGCGCAGCCTGCCGAGCGCCTCGCGCATCGCTGGCGCATCGCCCATGCCGTGCGCCAGCAACAATTCCCGCAGCCCGTCCGCGGCGAGTTCCGGCAAGGGGTAGTAGAACTCCAGTTCATCGAGCCGCCGCTGCCGGGGGATGCCGCGCAGGCGTAGCCCCGGCGCCAGGGGCGTGGCCAACACCCGCTTCACGGCGGCGCCGACCACGGGCGCCCAGCGGGCGGCGTAGCCGTACTCTGCCAGCGCCGCGGCCACGGTGTCCGCCAGAACTTGCGCCGGCCGATAATCGAAGTCCAGACGCTCGAACACGGCATGCAGGCAGCGCCCGGCGCGGGCGCCGCGCGGGAAGGCATGGATGTCCTCCGGCGCGGCTTTTTCCGCGCTCGGGGGCCCGGCGCCGTCCGCCGCCTGGCCGAAGGCGGCGTCGTAATCTGGCAGCTCGGCGTTGCCGCGCCAGGCCAGCGCGGAGAAACTGGTGACCTCCCTGGGGGGGAAGATACGGCCGCGGAACTCCCTGGCGGCCAGGGGCGGCATTCCGGCCGCCGCCGGCACGGCCTGCCGGGGAGCATGCGCGGCAGGCAGTGGCGCCACCCGCAGACTGCCCGCCGCCCGCCCGGCCAGGCGCCGCAAACCGTCCTCAATGTCGCGCGGCGTCATTCGCTCAAGACGCTGTAGCGCTCCGTTTTGGAAGGCGGCCGCGCTCGTGCCGGGGGCCGGCGGCCACAGCAACCAGGTCAGCGGCGCGGCGGCGGCGGCGCGCGCCGCGCCCCAGACCAGGTAGCAGCAGTACTGCGCCCGGGTCAGGGCGACGTACAGGAGCCGCAATCCCTCGGCAAGAGACTCCTCTTGCAGCCGCCCCGGGGGCGCGTCGCCGGGCTCCAGGTACAGCGTGCCGCGGTAGTCCGGCCCGCCCTCATGGCAATACGCCGGCTCCGCGCCGCCCTCGCGCGGACGCGGCGCACTCTGCCAGGAGAAGGGACAAAACACGACCGGGTACTCAAGGCCCTTGCTGCCGTGCACGGTAGCGACCCGCACCAGGGTTTCGTCGCTCTCCAGACGCAGCCGCTCTTCGTCCCGCCGGTCTTCGGACGGCCTCTCCCGACGCGCGGCCAGATATTGCACCGCCTGCGACATGGGCAGGCGCCGCCGCGCCGTCTCCGCATGCAGCAACTCGGCCAAGTGCAGCAGATCGGTGAGCCGCCGCTCGCCGTCCTCCGCCTGCAAAAGGCGGCGCGGGACGCCGGCCTCGCGCAGCAACTGCCGGAACATGGGCATGAAGCCCCGCTGCCGCCACTGCGCATGCCAATGGTAAAAGCGTCCCCGCCGCTCGTCGGCTGCGTCCGACTCCAGGGGAAATGCGCGGCCTCCCAGCAGGCGGGTGGCCAGCGCGGAGCGGACCCGCTGCTCCCGTTCCGGCCGCGCCACCGCCTCCAGGACCTGCTGCAATTCTTCCGCCGTATCGGTATGCAAGACGCTCTCCTGGCTGTAGAGCACGCTAAACACGCCCTGCTCGCGCAACGCCCGCTGCACCAGGCGCGCCTGCCGATGGCTGCGCACCAGCACGGCCAGGTCCCGTCCCTGCAAGGGGCGCCCTTCCAGCAGCGCCTCGCCCTCCCGGCCCAGAGCCAGCAGCCGCGCGATCTCGGCGGCGCAGGCCCGTGCCGCCAACTCTCCGGCCGCCGCCGCGTTACGCGCCCTGCCGTCCTCCCCGCCGGCGAACCACCACAGCGTACAGGGCGCGGCCGACCGCCCCTGCAGGCGCAATTCCCCGCCCGGACCTCCGGCGCCGGGACGCAACTCGCGAAACGCGATCTGTTCCAGGACGAAAGGACGCTCGCAGCCGGAAAACAGGGCATTGACGGCGCGGATCAAACCGGGGACGGAGCGCCGGTTCTCCTCCAGGGTGTAGCCGCGGTCCGCATCCTGGCGGGCGCGCAGATAGGCGAAAACATCCGCGCCCCGAAAGCCGTAGATCGCCTGCTTGGGGTCGCCCACCAGAAATACCGGATGGGATTTCCGGCCCCGGTAGATGCGCCGCAGGATCTCGTATTGCAGAGGATCGGTGTCCTGGAATTCGTCAATCAGGGCGGCCGTGTAGCGTTCGCCCAGGGTCCGTGCCAGGCCCTCGCCCCGGGCGCCCGACAATGCCTGCCAAAGCCGCAGCAACAGGTCGTCGTAGGACATCGCCCCGCGCCGCCGCATCCGGGCGCCCAGATCGGCGCGCGCCTCCTCCGCCAGACGCAGGCGCAGACGCCGCAGGCGCTGCCGGTAGAGTTCCTGCAACGCCCCCAGGGCCGCATGCAGTTCGCCGCAACGCTCGAAAAAGCCATCCCGGGGCGGCTCGCGCCCTTTCCGCGTCCCGGCCGCCAGCCCGGCGGGGGTCAACCGGAACAGCCGCGAGAAATCGGCCAGCGCCACCGGCGAGGGGTGTTGCCGATCGAGGATCCGATCCAGGTATTCCAGCCATTGCCCGGGCGCCCGGTAAAGCTTGCGATTCAAGACGCCCTCCGCATCCAGCAAACGCAGCACCCGCTTTCGGCGCCGGTCCCCGTCGCCTCCCAGCTCCCGGCGCAGGGCGCGCCAGGCGGCCGTAAAGCGCCGCTCCGCCGCGCCGACGCGCCCCGGCGCTTCCGGCGCGGGCTCTCCTCCGGCCAGCCGCGCCCGCGGCCTGGCAAGCACCGCCGCCAGCCATCGTTGCAACCCTGCCGGCCCGAAATCGTAGCGTTGCGCCAGCAGATACTCGGCAAACCAGGGATGCGCCGGGCAGACTTCCCGCCGCCAGAAGTCCTCCACGAGTTCCCGCAAATAGGGGGCGGGTTCTTGCAACTCCACCGCAAAAGCTTCCCCGCAGGCGAAAGCATGTTCCTCCAGGACCCGGTTGCAAAAACCGTGGATGGTGAAGATCGCCGCCTCGTCGAAGGCATAAACGGCCCGCGCCAGGAGGCGGGCGGCCCGCGCACGGTCGGCAATGCGCCGGCGCAGGAGTGCCAGGTCCGCCAGTTCTTCCCGCTCCGGGCCGCCATCCTCCGCGCCGGCAAAGACGGCCTGCGCCTGCGTCAGCAGGGCGTGAATCCGCGCGCGCAACTCCGCCGTGGCGGCGTTGGTGAAAGTCAACACCAACAGCTGCTCCACCGCGCATTCCCGCTCCAGGACCAGCCGCAGATACAGGCGACCGATCGCATGGGTCTTGCCCGTGCCGGCGCTGGCCTCTACCAAGTTGAGCCCTTGCAGCGGGATCTCGTGCCAGCGCAGGGGGTCGGGCATCGTCAATCCTCCCGGCAATGCTCCAACAAGGGAGCGTACAACTGCCGGGACAGCCGTTCGAATTCCCGGTCCAGAGGGCTGGGCAGATCGCGGAAGGCCACGCGGCAATAGAAATCCTCTGCCTCGCCCGGGACATGCTCGCTGCCCTGCCAGGCCGTGCCCGCCTGCCGCCATGCGTCCTTGCCGTCCCGCTCCGCCTCGGCAAAGGCGCGCGAACTCTTCGGAAACAAGTGCAACGGCCGGCAGCGCCCCAGCCGGTACATTTGCAGCAATTCCCGCAACCGTCGCGCCGCATCCGCAACGCCCAGCAAGCGGCATTGCCGCAGCCTCCCTTCCTGCCACCAGAACAGGCGGCTGACGGTGTCCGCCCCCTCCAGGCGGCAACGCAACAAGTGCCGCAGCCACAACGCCGGCCACTCGCCTTGCCAGGGGGGGCGCGGCGCCAGGAACAGCAGGCCGTCGGCGCCGGCCAGCGCCGGCGCGCCCCGCGGCTGCACGCCGCCATCCGGCGCCAGAACCAGGGGGCCGGGAGCAGGCGGCGGCAGCAACTCCCCGGCCGCCGCCGTAACGGCGCGGCGAAAGAGCGTCAGCGCATCTTCCTCCTGACGCAACAAGCACTCGCCCACACCGCCATGGGGCACCCGGCCGGTGGCGAGGACCTCGGCGCGCGCCGCCGCCAGCGGCTTGCCCGCAAGAGCCAGGCGGAACAGCTCTTCGCGCAGGCGATAGCGTTCCAGCTTCGTCAGCGCGAAAGGCTCGCTCTCCCCCAACAACGCCACGGCGCGGGGCGGACGGATCCCCAGGCGGCGCAACAGGTGACGCACGGGGTGGCGCAGGAAACGCCGCAGTTCCTCCACCTCCAATTCCCCGCCGCCGGACGCATCGTCCTCGGGAACCTCGAAGACCAGGGGACACGGCGCGGCGGCGCGGCCCTGTAGAACGCGGCTCGTATCGCAGTGCTCCCGCGAATAACTGAACAGCCGGCGCCCGCCGTCGTTCGAGGCCGCGGCGTCCGGGGAAGAGGCGAAGTAACGGCCGCTAAACGCCTGCAGGGGGTGCCGCAACGTCCAGCGATCCGCCGCGTCCCGCCCCCCGGCAGCCGCGCCTGCTCCCAGATATTCCAGCAATTCGCCGATCAATATGGAGGGCGGCAAGGCGGAGTTGTCCCGAATATCCTGCCCCACATAACTGAGATACAGGCAGCGGCGGCAGGAAAGCAGCGCCTCCAGGAACAAATAGCGGTCGTCGCCGCGGGGGGAACGGTCGCCGCGGCGCGGCCGGCGGCGCATGAGATCGAAATCCGGCGGCCGGCCGCGACGCGGGTAACTGTCGAAATCCATGCCTACAAGGCAGAGCACGGCAAAGGGGATGCCGCGCATTGGCGCCATGCGACAAAAGGTAATGCCGCCACCCAGGAAACGGCCCGCCGAAGCCTCCCGCTCCAGGCGTTCGCGGAAAAAGGCGCGCAATTCCGCCAGGGACAGTTTCCCGGCAAAGCCCGCCTGCGTACCGCGCTCCCGCAATTCCCCGCAGAAACCGCGCAGCAGACGCAGTTCCTGGCGCTCCTCGCCATCTTCAGCGAAAAAATCGCCCAACAGCTCGGTCAGCGACTCGGCCCAGGCGGCCAGCGACCGGGACGGGACCAACGCCTGACGCCACCGCACCAGGCGGCGCACCAGGGTGCAGAGCCGCCCCAGGCTGCCCGCCTCGCCGCCTTCGAGCCCCGGCAGAGGCACGATTCCGCCGCCGGCGGAAAAGATGCCGTCCGGCTCCATCGCGTACCCCAACAACAGCCTGTCCAACCCGACGCGCCAGGTATTGCCCTCTTCGGGGGGCAGCTCCAGCCGGCGCCGGTCGTCCCCGTCCCACCCCCAGCGCACGCCAGCCTCCTCCAGCCAGCCGCGCAACAGGGGCAGGTCTTCCGCCTCGATCCCGAAACGTTCCCGCACGGCAGCCGCCTCCAACAAACCCAACACTTGTTCGGCGGCCAAACGGCCTTCGGGCAAATCCAGCAACAGGAGAAAGGTCTCCGCCGCTTCGCCGCCGGCGGCGCGCAACCGGCGGTCGGCAATGGCATACGGCAAGCGCCGCTCGGCCGCCGTGCCGAACACGGCCTCCACGTAGGGCGCGTAAACCTCAATGTCCGGCGCCATCACGGCAATGTCCGAGGGAGAAAGATCGGGGTGCCGCTCCAACAGGTCCAGCAACCGGTCGTAAAGCACCTCCATTTCGCGCATCCGGCTGTGGCAGGCGTGGATTTGCACGGAATCGTCGGCCTCCCGCCGCCCTTCCCCTTGGCGCAAATCCAGCAGGTCGCGCTGCAACCGGGGCAAGGCGCCGGCGCCGGACGGCACTTCGAAACACGCCTCGTCCGTCATCTCCTGCTCCCACACCAAGTCCAGGAAATCTCGCCCCTGGCGCCCCAGGGAGGCCAGCAGGGAATTGCCCGTCTCCAGGTACAGCGCCTCCCCCGCCGCCTCCTGGCGCGCGCCCCGCTTGCGCGACTCGATGTCTCCCCAGTATTGGCGGCAGGGATTCAACAGGAACAGGCGCACCGGCAGGTGCCGGGACAAAGCGGCAACCAAATCCAGATAACCGGGAGACAGGGCGGCGATACCGAACAGGCTGAAGCGCGGCGGCAACCGTTGCGGCGGGATTTCTCCCCGCTCCAGGGCGGCGCGGAAGCGGTCGCGCACTTGCAGCCAGTGGTCGCCGCCGCTGGCCGCCAGGCGCCGCCACAGCCATGCCTGCCAGCGCTCTTCCGCGCCTGTCTCCCCGCCCTCCTCCCAGCGCCTGAGCCAGTCCGGCCGGAACAGCAGGTACTGGTCGAAGCAGCGGGCGATACGCTGCGCCAGCAGGTAGCGGGCCCCGCCTTCGTCCGCCGTCTCCAGGTAGCGATGCAAGGGCGCCACGACCGGGGCCTTGGGCAGGCGCCCCAACTCGTCCACGATGCGCCATACCAGGACCTCGGGACGGAAGGGAGAGGACTCCGGCAGGCGCGGCAAAGCGCCGCGAAAGACTTCCCAAATAAAGCGCCCCGGCAGGAAAAACTCAATATTGGCGCACACCCCCAGGCGCTCGGCCAAGCGCAGGGACAACCAGCGCGCCATGCCCGGGTTCTCCACCACCACGACCTCCGGCTGCAAAGGCAAGGGCAACGGCGCCGACACCGCCTCCGCCAGCCGGTCGGCCAGCAACTCCAGCCGGTTGCCGTGACAGACCTTCAGCACCGCGGGCGCCGTCCGCCGCCCGGGGCGCCATGGAAAATCCGCGGGGAGGCGCCGTTCACGAGGCGCCCGTCCGCGCCCCGGACCCGGGCGCCCCGGTTATCCGTGCCGTGACGCGCAGGTCGGCGCCGATACGTCGCAGGTCGGTGATCTCCACAGACGCCGCCTGCTCCAGGCGCGCCAGACCCGGCAGTCGGAACAGCGGCTGCGCCTCGTGCCCAAGCAGGCGGGGCGCAAGGTACAGCAGGAGCTCGTCCACCAGCCCGGCCTGCAGCAGGGCGCCGCTTAAGCGGCCCCCCGCCTCCACCAGCAATTCGTTCACCTGCTCGCGCACGGCCAAGTGGCGCAGGGCGGCGGCCAGGAAGGCATCCCCTTCCCCTTCCAGGGAGACTATATCCAGCCGGGAAGAAGGGCGCAGAGCGGCCTCCGGCGGCCGCGGATGCCGGCTCAGGACCAAGGTGCGCCCCTCCAGGGAGAGCATCCGGGCATCCGCGGGCATTCGCAGCCGGCGGTCCATCACGACGCGCAAGGGCTGGCGGCCAGGGCGCCGCAGCTCCGGGTCGCGCACATCGAGCCGGGGGTCGTCTGCCAGCACCGTGCCGACACCAGTGAGGATTGCCGAACTGCGGGCGCGCAGGCGCTGCGCGTCCGCCCGCGCCTGCGGCGAGCTGATCCAGCGGCTCTCGCCGTCGGCCATGGCCGTGCGTCCGTCCAGACTGGCTGCCAACTTGCAGCGCACCCACGGCCGCCGTTGCCGCTGGCGCTGCAGATAACCGGCATTGACGCGCTCCGCCTGCCGCTCCAGAAGGCCCGCCGCCACGACAATGCCCGCCTCGCGCAGGGCGGCCAGCCCGCGCCCGCGCACGCGGGGGTCGGGGTCCCGCACGGCGACGACCACGCGCCCCACGCCGGCCTCGATCAAGGCCTGGGCACAGGGCGGCGTGCGACCCTGATGCGCACAGGGTTCCAGGGTCACATAGCAGGCGGCGCCGCGGGCCCGCACCCCCGCCTGCTCCAGGGCGCGGGCCTCGGCGTGGGGGCCGCCCGCGTTCTCGTGCCAACCCTCTCCCACCACCGCCTCGTCCTGCGTCAGGACGCAGCCGACGCGCGGATTGGGGTGCGCGCCGTACAGTCCCCGCCAGGCCAACTGCAGGGCACGGGACATCCAGCGGTAATCGGCGCCGCTCCAGGCGGTCGCCGCGGTCAATCGTCTTCCCCGCCGCCGCCTCCGGGCAACAGGGGAAGTTGCCGTCGCCGTATCTCCGAGCTTAGGTCGTTCCTTAACTGATCGATCTGACGGAGAAAGGCATCCATGTCGCCAAAGGCGTGATACACGGAGGCGTAACGGATGTAAGCCACCTCATCCAGGCGCCGCAGTTGGCGCATGACGAGGCTGCCGAGCTGCCGGGATTCGAATTCTCCGCCCGATGCCTGCCGCAGCAAAGACTCCTCAATGTCGGCAAGCGCCCGCTCCCGCGAACGGGTCGGCACGGCCCGCTTGCTCAGGGCAATATCTACGCTGTGGCGCAATTTGCCGACATCGTAAGGCTCGCGCCGGCCGTCGGACTTGACGATCCGCGGGAATTCCCGCACCACCCGCTCGCTGGTCTTGAAGCGCTTGCGGCAACGGGGACACTGGCGGCGGCGCAATCGGCCCTCCCCGTCCGGTCTGCTGTCCGCTGTACGGCTATCCGGATAAGAGCAAAACGGACAGCGCATGGCTCGCCGAAGCGGGGCAGGCAGCGCACTCAGGCGGCATACACCGGGTAGCGGCGGCAGAGCTCCCGCACATCGTCGCGGATGCGCCCGATCAAGGCGTCGTCTCCCAGATTCTCTATGATGTCGCAGATCCAGCCCGCAACCCGCTGGGATTCCTGTTCGCGAAAACCGCGGGTCGTGATCGCGGGAGTGCCGATGCGGATGCCGCTGGTCACGAAGGGCGATTGCGGGTCGCGCGGCACGGCGTTTTTATTGACGGTGATATGTGCCTGGCCCAGGGCGGCGTCCACCTCCTTGCCGGTCAGGCCCTTGTCAATCAGGCTAACCAGGAACAGATGGTTGTCCGTGCCGCCAGAGACGACCTGAATCCCCCGCTCCATGAAGACAGCGGCCATGGCGCGGGCATTGTCCAGCACTTGCTGCTGGTATTCGCGGAAGGCCGGCTGCATCGCCTCCCGCAAGGCCACTGCCTTGGCGGCGATCACGTGCATCAACGGACCGCCCTGGTATCCCGGAAAGACCATAGAGGAGATCTTCTTCTCTACTTCCGGCGCGCCCCTGGCCAGGATCAGGCCGGAACGCGGACCGCGCAGGGTCTTGTGCGTCGTCGTGGTCGTCACATCGGCAATCCGCACCGGGCTGGGATACAGCCCCACCGCCACCAGCCCCGCGACGTGGGCGATATCGGCTAACATGAACGCGCCCACCTTGTCGGCGATGTCGCGGAAACGCTGCCAATCCAACACCCGCGAATAGGCAGAGAAACCGGTTATGAGCATCTTCGGGCGGTGCTCCAGAGCCAACCGCTCCACCTCGTCGTAATCAATCTCGCCGCTCTCGGGGTTCACGCCGTAGAGCACGGAACGATAGATCTTGCCGGAGCAATTCACCTTGGCGCCATGCGTCAGGTGCCCGCCGTCCGCCAGGCTCATGCCCATGATCGTGTCGCCTGGCTGCAACAGCGCCAGATAGACGGCCCCGTTCGCCTGCGAACCGGAATGCGGCTGCACATTCGCGTAGTCAGCCCCGAACAACTCCTGGGCCCGCTCGATCGCCAGACTCTCGACCACGTCCACATACTCGCAACCGCCGTAGTAGCGTTTGCCCGGATACCCCTCGGCGTACTTGTTGGTCAGCACCGAGCCCTGCGCCTCCAGCACCCGGGGGCTGGCGTTATTCTCGGAGGCAATTAATTCGATATGCTCTTCCTGGCGGCGGCGCTCGCCCTCCATCGCCTCCCAGAGCTCCGCGTCGAAACCCTCGATCCGCATTTTCGTGTCGAACATCGCAATCTCCTCTTCCGTTACATATGCTGGCACAATCCCGCCATGCGGCCCATCCGCAAAGAGTATCAGAATATCCCCGCCGCCGCATGGCCCGGACAGCGCCTGCAAAGCCGTTACGCAATCGAAGGGAAGCAAAGCGGATCATATGCATCACTCCCCCCTTGAGGGGGAGTCGGCAAGACGAGGG
>JAPPQA010000176.1 GCA_028817255.1 Gammaproteobacteria bacterium
CAGCCGGCGCCTGGCGGCTTGGCTGCTGCGACTCCCCCTCAAGGGGGGAGTGATAGAAAGAGCGGCGCGCCGTCCGATTTCGTGACCCCTGAAGATTTTACGCCATGAATCGTTGGCTGGCATGAGCCGATTTCGATTTATTGGCTTCCGAAAAGACTGTCGAAATACCCGACGCCCGTTCCTCCCATACCGGTTTCGGAAGTTGGCACGCCTCCCCGGACAAGCACATCCTCAATTCTTTTCTTCGCCATATTCCCGAGGAATGCTTTTTCGGAATCAATGCCGACAAAATGTCGGCCATGCCGCAAGGCGACGACTCCGGTGGTCGCGCTCCCGCAAAACGGATCGAGCACGATGTCGTTTTCATCGGTGCAGGATAATACGATTCTTTCCAAAAGCGATTCGGGCTTTTGAGTGGGATGCTTGCCATACTTTTTCTCTCCGGCCTTCGGCGTGTTAATCGCCCAAACGCTTCGCATCTGTTTGTTCGGCTGTTTGATAAAATCACCCTCCCAATTGGATTCTTTCATCAATCGGTAATTGAATTTATGTTTCGCCGTTTTTGTTTTCCGCGCCCAAAGCAGGGTTTCGTGACTTGCGGCAAACATGCGGCACGCCAGATGAGGGGCGGCATTCGGTTTATACCAGCAAATCTCATTCAGCAGATGCCACCCTTGTTGCTGTAACGCGAAACCGCACGCATAAATGGAATGGTAGGTGCCCGAAACCCACAGCGACCCGCTGTCTTTCAGCACCCGGCGGCACGCCCCAATCCAGTTGCGGTGAAATTCATAATCCTTCTCCGCCCCATTGCTTTTGTCCCATTTGCCCTTGTTCACGCTGGCGCGTTTTCCCGCGTGGCAGGTAAAGCCGTCGTTGGAAAGGTTGTATGGCGGGTCGGCGAAAACCAAATCAATGCTTCCTTTGGGAAGCGAATCGAGGATTTCGACTGCATCGCCGTTGAACAGTCTGACCCCGCGGTTTTTATAAAAATGTCGGTTCAAGATACGCCGGAACTGGCCGCGGGGCAGAACATCAAGGCTGCGTTACATGCGCCCGATTAGAGAAACACGAATCATTATGATCGCTTGCCTGTTCAGTTGCGATTCGCATTCGCCTCCCCGCCTTCCATCGCCATCAGGAAATAATAGCGATGTAATAAGGAAGGGAACCGGTATTCTCCGCGTCTGCCGCTGTCCTCGACGGGCAGAATGGCGCCCAGTTTGCGCATGCGGTTGATAAAGTTGCCCAGCACCTTCTTTTCGCTGTCGGACAAGCCGGTTGTCTCGCCCAACTGCTGGCGCGAAAAGGTATCGCCTATAGACCAATCAACCCCTATCTTGCGCAAAATGGAGCGGTAACGTTCGCTGTGCAGGGCATTGACCACGGAAGATTCCAGATGCTGGCGCCCGATCTCTTGCGCGGCATCAATTATTCCTGAGTTTACCCCGTCCAGTTCATGCTTCGGCTCCGCTTTTGTCATCCGCAACCACACCGCATGGCCAATCTCCTGGGCAAGCATGGGCAGGCCGCCGGAAAATCGCGCGCAGGCCCCCACACTGCCTTCAGACAACTTTAGCCCGCCGCTCTTGAATCCGGCCCGGAAAAACCCCCTGGTTTCTTCCTCGCTCCACGGAGGAACGAAAACAGTCGGTTGAAAGATGCGCGCAACCGATTCGTTGTAAGCGACGATCTGCCGGCGGCGTTCCTCCAACCCTACAAACAACAAGAATACCGGCGGCTCTTTTTTCTTCATGGCGGTCGCCACCCCGTCCACCATGCTTTTAAGCCAGTTTGCAAAACGGGCGTTCTCCGCAAGCCCGTTGATGTCATCCATGACCAGCATCAGCCCCCTGCGTTCGGAGCCGATGGTTTTGAGCAACCTGGACATCTGGCCGGCAAAATGATCCACAAGCGCCTGCAAGTCTTCGGCGGGCACATGCAACTCCACCTCGACGCCGAATACGCCTACTTTCCTTATCCGATCGCCAAGCTGCTTCTTTACCTTCTCGATCCACGATTGATTGCTGTTATTTTGCACGATGCAGCGCAAAGACATGCGCGCGAGGCCCTGCAGATTGCCAACGCTGCCCAGCGGGACATATGCGGTCGCCATTTTCAGGTCCGTCTCGGCAAGGTAGCGGGCCATCTGCGCCAGCGAACTCTTGCCGATCCCGCGTTCGCCGGAAATATAGGCTGTGCGAAAACGCCCGCGACAAGCTGCCTTTGCCGTGTCCACCAACTGGCGCACCAGGTCCGTCCTGCCCCGAAACGCTGTCGCCTCCACCGGACGACCGGGGGTAAACGGGCTTTCTTCCGTCACCGTGTCTTGCCTCTACCGGAAAATATTCGATGCGTCGAAAGAGCGAGCGTTGTCATGCACGAGGCTCTTGGCGCCCGCCAGCCCGCGCAAACTTGTCCTTGGCCTGAACAGGGGCGGGAATCCGGCATCCGGGGAATCGAGACAGGCCGTCGAGAAAGTTCGCGCCGCCGCAAAAGATGGATTCCTGCCTGCGCCTCATTCTTCCCATCACTCCCCCCTGGAGGGGGAGTCGCAGCAGCCGGCGCCTGGCGGC
>JAPPQA010000177.1 GCA_028817255.1 Gammaproteobacteria bacterium
GGCGGGAATCCAGCGTATAAAGCGCGCGCTTCGCGCTCCTTCAGGGCGGAGCGAGAGCGCGGCAGACAGCCATAAACTCGCGCCGCCGCCTGCCGCCGCCGGTTGGGAGGCGCCTGCAGCCCGCGGGGTGTGGGGATAGCGCGCGCCGCCGACGGTTATAATGACGGCATGGGATCGAAGCGTTTCCAGTCCGGGAAGGTTGCGGCCTTCGTGGTCCTGTCGGGCCTTGCGGTTCTGCCTCCGCGGGGCTTGGCCACGCCCCTGCACGAGGAGGCCAGGGAGGGCGATACCGAGGCGGTTCAAGCGCTGCTGGCGGCTGGCGCGGATCCGAATGCGCGGGCCGGCGAGTACGAGGTGACGCCCCTGCATTACGCGGCCGACGGCGGCCAGGCCGGGGCGATCCGGATCTTGCGGGAGGGCGGCGCGGATCCGAATGCGCAGGACAAACGCGGGCAAACGCCCCTGCATTACGCGGCCGACGAGGGTCAGGCCGGGGCGATTCGGTCTTTACAGGAAGGCGGCGCGGATTCCAATGCAGGGGACGGAGACGGGGCTACGCCCCTGCATTATGCGGCCAAGAACGGCCATGCCGAGGCGGTCCGGGCCTTGTTGGAGGGCGATGCGGATCCCGACATCCGGGACGACAAATACCAGATAACGCCCCTGCATGTTGCGGCCGGGAATGGCCATGCCGAGGCGCTCGAGGCCTTGCGGGAGGGCGGCGCGGACCTGAATGCGAAGGATGGCGAGCACGGGGTGACGCCCCTGCACTACGCGGCCAGAGGCGGCCATGCCGAGGCGGTCCGGGTCCTGGGAAAGGGCGACGCGGATCCGAACGCGCCGGGCGAGAACGAGGTAACGCCCCTGCATATCGCGGCCAGAAATGCTCGGGCCGAGGCGGCTCGGGCCTTGCTGGAGGGCGGTGCGGATGCGGAGGCGCGGACCGCGAAGATCGGGCAGACGCCGTTGCATATAGCGGCCGATGAAGGCCACGTCGGGGTGATTCGCGCCCTGCTGAAGGGCGGCGCGGATGCGGACGCGCGCACCGAGGAGAGCGGGCAGGCGGCGCTGCACTACGCGGCCGGCAAGGGTCTTGCCGAGGCGGTCCGGGTTTTGCTGGGGGGCGGCGCGGATCCGAATGTGCGGGCGGAAGATGCGGAGCGGGTCGGGCAAACGCCGCTGCACTACGCAGCCGGGAGGGGGTACGCGCAGGTGGTCCGGGCCTTGTTGGCGGGCGGTGCGGATCCGAATGCGCGGGACGGAGCGCGAGCCGGCGAGGGCGGGGATATGCCCCTGCATTACGCGGCCTCGAATGGCCATGCCGAGGCGATTCGGGCCCTGCTGGCGGACGGCGCGGACGCGGAGGCGCCGGATGTGGACGGCTTGCCGCCTCTGGCCCTGGCCAAATTATCGGGCAACGCCGAGGCGATTCGAGTCTTGCGGGAGGCGCCCTGAGCGCCGGGCGGCGGCACGCTCCCGCCGCGCCCGCGGGCGCGGCGTCCAAAGCCCGCGCCGCCGCATGGATTTTTGCGGCATTCTTCGGCGGAGGCGGCAGAGACCGCCGCTGTCAGGCAATACCGTGACGCCAGTTGGAGTCTTCCATCGCCAATTGAGTGGATTGGCGCGTAATCCGGTCCGCATTACTGATGCGTAAAGCAGAACGACGGAAGACCCTGAATAAAGTCCACATGAGCGTGGGGATCAAAATCAAATTAAAGAAATGCGCGCGTAGCAACAACTGCAGCGTGAGGCATCGAATCGCTTTCTTTCGCAGGCGCAACAGTTCCTCGCGCACTTCCGCATCGGCAATCCGCTCGTAGCACTCCCTGTGAGAGTCGTGCTGGATCGAATGCGGCATTTTGTCCTGTCGGTCCGCGGCCAATATCACCATGAGCACAGGCCAGTCATACTGATGGCAGAAGCGGAGCATGGCATTGTATTCTTCCCGAATTTCCAGGTAGTTACGGTCGGAAAACCGCAACCCGCCGCGTTCGTCCGCCGCCATGTGGAAAATCCTGTCCCGCAAAGCGAACAGCCGGTGCCGCGCCCAGGCGATCCAGGCTTCCTGCCACAGCACTTGCAGAAACCAGACGAGGGTGCACAGCAAAGCAACTGTCCACAAGGTTAGCGCCAGCACCATCCAAGCCGGAAGCTCTATCGAGAATTCAGTAGCCAGCATCTTTTTCGCTCCTCCCCGCAGGGCAGAAAAGCCTGCGGAGCCTGTTTCGCCGCGGAATTATAGCAGACTTGCACAGTTGCGCGCCTTAAGGATCGGGGCCCCAATCTTCTGGATTCGTCTCGCCGGATTTGGTGAGATTGCTGGATGTACGATTGGGATCGAGTTTCTTTTCCAACTCTATTTTCGAGTCCCCAAAATACCGAATCTTGTTCCTGAGTACGTTGAATAAACATATTCCCGCCAGTACCGCACCCATGAAGGCCGTTCCCAGGAACAGAATGACGATCAAGGCCGATATAAGAAAAGAATCGCTATCGAATACGATTTTTGCCCCCTGCAAATTTATATCTATATCCACAGTTACCACTGTTATTGACAGTGCTACCAAGGTGAACCCGATACTTACTCCTACACTTGCGACAACTTGAAACAGTCTCCACCTGTGCAATTTGCGAGTAATTTCGGCAAGATTTCCCTGAGGCTTTTCCTTGCTGTGGCTGATTGATTTCGTTTTATTTTTCTTCTTTTCCACGCTGAGCGGCATCCACGCGAATCCGGCAAGCCTGCCAAGTCTCGGGTGCCGTATCCGGCAACATCCCGACAGGGAGCCCCGCGACTCATGTTTATCGGGCCACAGGTATAGCCCCGATTCGGACCGGGCGCAAATATACGGCTGGCCCGTGCCGGCGCCGCCGCGCCCCGTGCCGCCCCCGGAGGCGGGCCTGGCCGACTGCACGGTCGGCGGCATTGACCCTGCGCCCGTTTGCGATACGATCCGTTCCATGCGGATACGTACCTCGCGTTCCTGGCTGCGCGGCCCTTCCCCCCGGCGGTTCCGCGCGCCGCCGCGTCCGGCAACGGCGGCAGCCTGTTGCTTCCTGGCTTGCCTCCTGCTGACCGGCCTGCTGTTGCGCGCCCCCGGCGCCGGCGCCGCCGGCCAGGCGCCGCAGCGAACCTTTGCCGCGCCGGAGTTCACGCAAGGCTCTCCGGAGGCATGGATCAATTCGCCGCCGCTGCGGATGCAGGATTTGCGGGGCAAGGTAGTGCTGCTGGATTTCTGGACCTTCGATTGCTGGAATTGTTACCGCTCCTTCCCCTGGCTGAAGGAGCTGGAGGATCGGTTGGAACCGGAAGGATTGCAGGTCGTGGGCATCCACACTCCCGAGTTCGCGCATGAGCGCGTGCGCGGCAATGTGATCGCCAAGACCAAGGAGTTCGGCCTGCGCCACCCGGTCATGATGGACAACGACTTTGCCTACTGGCAGGCGATGAACAACCGTTACTGGCCGGCCTTCTACGTGATTGACAAAAATGGCTCGGTGCGCGGCACCTTTTTCGGCGAGACCCACGCCAACGACGGCCGCGCGCTGCGCATGGAACAGTTGATCCGGGAGTTGCTTGCGGAGTCCTGAGGCGGGCCGTTCGCCGATCCTGACTCTGCCGCCGTCCCCAGCCGTCCCCGCAAGCCGCTGTCATTGCCGCCGCCACCGCCGCTGCTGTCGTAGCCGAATGCCCCCTGAACTCTCCTGAACGCTCTCCCGCACTTCATGCGCCGCCGCCTCCCGCGCGCCCATATCCCGCGCGCCCGTATCCTGTACGCCCATACCCCGTGCGCCATGCGCCCCGGCCTTTCGGGGGGCGGGGCATGAGCCTGGCGCTGCTGCAGCCGGCGCCCGGGGAGCGCTGCGACCGGGAGGAGATCCGGGCCTGCTACCGGCTGCCGAATTGGTCGCAGGGCTATTTCGATGTGCTCCCGAACGGGCATCTCGCCGTGCGGCCCTTCCGGGATCCCGGCCGCGCCGAGATCGATCTGTATGCCCTGGCCGGCGAGGTCCGGGAGCGGGGCCTGCCCTGTCCCGTGCTGTTGCGCTTCCCCGACATCCTGGCCGACCGCGCCCGGCTGCTGGAGGACGCCTTCCGGCAGGCCCGGCGGCGCCACGCCTACCGCGCCGACTGCCAGGCGGCATACCCGGTCAAGGTCAATCAGAAGCGCCGCGTGGTGGAGGCGATCCTGCGCGGCGGCCGGGTCGGGCTGGAGGTCGGCAGCAAGGCCGAGTTGATGCTGGCGCTGGCGCTGGCCGCGAAGGGGACGCTGCTGGTCTGCAACGGCTACAAGGACCGCGAGTACCTGCGGCTGGCCCTGGTCGGCATTCGCATGGGGCTGCGGGTCTTCATCGTGCTGGAGAGGCTTGCCGAATTCCGCTTGCTGCGCCAGGCGGTGCGGCAAGTGTCGGCCGTGCCCCGGCTCGGGCTGCGCGTGCGGCTGCACTCCATCGCCGCCGGCAACTGGCAAAATACCGGCGGCGAAAAATCCAAGTTCGGCATGCACCCCGGCGAAGTGTTGCGGACCACGCAGACGCTGCGCGAGGCCGGCTGGCTGGGCCGGCTGCAACTCCTGCATTTTCATATCGGTTCGCAGGTCTCGGATATCCGCGACTTTCAGCGCGCCCTGCGCGAGGGGGCGCGCTACTACGCCGAGTTGCGGCGCCTGGGCGCGCCCGTGGCATGGGTGGACGTGGGCGGCGGCCTGGGCGTGGACTACGACGGCACTGCCTCCCGGGGCGCCAACTCGGCCAATTACGGGATGGAGGAATACGCGGCCACCGTGCTCCGCGAACTGGCCGCGGTCTGCCGGGCGCGGGAGTTGCCGCAGCCGAACGTGATCACCGAGTGCGGCCGCGCCATGACCGCCCACCATGCCTTGCTGGTCACGGAGGCACTGGAGGTAGAGCGGGCGCCGGGGCCGCCGGCTCGCGGCGCGGTCGCCGCCCGGGCCGGGTCGCGCCTGGCCGCCGAATTGCGCGAGACGCTGGCGGGGCTCGCGCCCGGCAAGGCCGCGCGCGCCTGCCGCGACGCCGGGCGTTGCCGCGAGGAGGCCCGCGACCTGTTTTTGCGCGGCCTGCTCGGGCTGGATGCGCTGGCTGTGGTGGAGGAACTCTATTACGCCGTGTGCCGCCGCGCCGGCGCCCTGTTGGCAGCGGACTGCCGGGAGCGGCTCCCGGGCCTGGAGGAACGGCTCGCCGACAAGTATCTCTGCAACTTTTCCCTGTTCCAGGCCCTGCCCGACAGCTGGGCGCTGGGCCAGGTTTTCCCCGTGGTGCCGCTGCACCGGCTGGACGAATGGCCCGAGCGCAGGGCCACTCTGCACGACCTGACCTGCGACTCGGACGGGCGCATAGACCGCTACGCCGTGGCCGGGGAATCCAGCCTGCCGCTGCACCGCCCGCGTCCCGGGGAACGTTATTTGCTGGGCATTTTCCTGCTGGGGGCCTACCAGGAAGTCCTGGGCGACATGCACAATTTGTTCGGCGCCACCGCCTCCCTGGACGTGCGCTGCACCGGCGGCGGCTACCGGATCGAAGGCGCCTGGCCGGGCGACTCGGCCGCCGACCTGATGCGGCGCCTGGACATGCCGCCGGCGCTGCTGGCCGAGCGATACCTGCGCCGGCTCCGCGCCGCCGGGCTGCCGGCCGCGGAGCTGCGGGACTACCGCAAGCTGCTGGCCGCCGGCCTGGACGGCTACACCTATCTGGCGCGCCGGTGAAGCCGCGGCCGAAAACGGGCGTGATCGGCCTGGGCGCGATGGGCGGCCCCATGGCGCGGCGCCTGGCGGATGCGGGGCTGTTGGCAGCCGTCTGGAACCGCACGCCGGAGCGGGCGCGGCGGCAGTTCCCGGATTCGCCGCTGCTGGCCGATTCGCCGGCGGCCGTTGCCGGGCGCTGCGAACTGGTGCTGCTCAGCCTTTCCCGGGACGAAGACGTGCTGGCCGTGCTGGACGCGCTGGCGCCGGCGCTGCGGCCGGATGCGATCGTCGCCGACACCTCCACCGTCGGGCCGGACACCGCCCGCACCGCGGCCGCGCGTCTGCGGGAGTGCCGCGCGCACTTTTTGGACTGCCCCGTATCGGGGGGCGTCGAGGGCGCCCGCAACGGCGCCCTGACCATGATGGCGGGCGGCGACCCGCGCCCCCTGGAGCGGGCGCGGCCCGCGCTGTCCGTCGTTGCGGCCCAGGTGCTGCATATGGGCGAGGCGGGCGCCGGCCAGGCGACCAAAGCCGTCAATCAACTCATGGCGGCAGGCATCAACCAGGCGGTGAGCGAGGCGCTGGCCTTCGGCGAGCGTCTGGGCCTGGACATGGAGCGGGCGTTGCAGGCGCTGGCCGGCGGCGCCGCCGGCAACTGGTTCCTGGAGCATCGCGGCCGCGGCATGCTGGCCGGCAGTTACCCGCCCGGGTTCCGGGTCGCCTTGCACGGCAAGGATCTGGAGATCGCCCAGGCCCTGGCCGCCGGCCTGGGCTTCCGCCTGCCGGTCGCCGAAGCCACGTTGCGCGATTACCGCGAATTGATCCGCCAGGGCCGCGGGGACGAGGACATCTCGGCGCTTTTCCGATTAAAGCGCAGCCTGTGCCGCGGCGGCGCCCGCGAGTCCTGAGCCTTCGGCGCCGGCTGGCGCCCCGCCTGGCCGGGATTGACTGGCGGG
>JAPPQA010000178.1 GCA_028817255.1 Gammaproteobacteria bacterium
GGTCTCCAGCTCGGTGAGCGTGCCAAAGCCCAGTCCTTTTGCGGCCTGTTCCTGGACGCGCGCCACGATTCGCGGGTCGGCGTGGCCCGTGATCATGGCGCCCCAGGAACAGACGTAGTCCAGGTAGGCGCGTCCGTCGGCGTCGTACAGGCAGGCGCCCTTGCCGCGCTCCATGAACACGGGCTCGCCGCCGACGTAGCCGAAGGCGCGCACCGGGGAGTTGACGCCCCCGGGGATGCAGTGCTGCGCGGCGGCGAGGCGCTGTTTCATGGCGGCGCTCATGACGAGACGGGAGGCGCAGCCGGGGACGAGACGGGGGGCGCGGCAGGCAGCGGGCGGCCGTCGCGGGGCCCGCTCGGGAACAGCCGCCGGTACTGGCGGGCCCTCGCCTCCGGGTCGGGGGCCAGGTAGAGGTCCCGCACGACCGCCAGCAGGCCGGCGCCGGCCCGCAGCAGGCCGGCGGCATTCTCCACGGCGACCCCGCCGATGGCGGCGATGGGGATCGCCAGCGTCCGCCGCGCGCGGCGCAACAGCGCGGGCGTGGCGCGCACCGCCCCCGGCTTGGTCCCGGAAGGATGGCAACTGCCGAAGGCCACATAGTCCGCGCCCGCCGCCTGCGCCTGTCGCGCGCGCTCCAGGCTGTCGTAGCAGGAAATGCCGATGATGGCCCCGGCGCCCAGCAGCGCGCGGGCCTCGGCGAGGCCCGGATCCGCGCGCCCCAGGTGCACGCCGTCGGCCCGGACCCGGGCGGCCAGGGCCGGGTCGTCGTTGACGAGAAACGGCACGCGCCAGCGGCGGCAGGCGTCGCGCAGGGCCAGGGCGCAACGTTCCCGGACGGAGGGCTGGCTGATCTTGTCGCGGTATTGCAGCATGACCGCCCCGCCCGCCAGCACCCGGTCGCTGAGCGCCGGCAACCGCTCCGCGGGGACCGTGCCGGCGTCGGCGATGGCGTACAGGCCGCGCTCCGGATGCATCCGCAGCCGGCTCATGAGACCGGCGCCGTTCCCCGGCGCAGACCGGGGGGGCGCGCGCGGCCCCGCGCGTCGCCGGGCGCGCCGGCATCCCGCAGCACCTGCCAGGTGTATTCCTGGGCGAGGACGCTTGCCTCGGGCACGTCCCGGCCGGCGGCCAGGCCCGCGGCGATGGCCGCGGAAAGCGTGCATCCCGAGCCGTGGCAGGCGCCGGCCAGGCGCGGCCAGCGGCACTCTTGCAGCTTGCCGTCGCGGCCGTAGAGGATGTTGCATACTTCGTCCGCCTCCGCTTCGGTGTCGGTGATCAGCACGTGGGCGGCCCCGGCATCCAGCAGCGCCGCCGCCGCCCGCGCCGGCGCCGCATGACCCGAGAGGCGGCGCGCCTCCTCCAGGTTGGGCGTCAGCACGGCGGTGTGCGCCAGCAAGCGGGCAAAGAGCGCGTCCTGCCCCCGCGAGTCGAGCAGGACTCCGCCCGTCGTGCTGCGCAGCACAGGATCCAGCACCACGGGCGGCAGGCCCGCCATTCGCAGCGTCTCCGCCACCGCCTCGGCCAAGGCGGCGCTGCCCAGGGCGCCGACCTTGCATGCCCGTACCGTCGTGTCGGCCAGCAGCAGGCGCGCCTGGCACAGCAGCTGCTCGGGTTCCTGGGGCAGCAGGCGCTCGAATTGCCGCGTGTTCTGGGCCGTCAGCGCCGTGATCAACGTGACTGGCCGCCCGCCCAGGCCGACGATGGCCTCGATATCGGCCTGTATGCCCGCGCCGCCGGTGGGGTCGTGCCCGGCTATGGCCAGCACCGCGGGTTGCCGGCGGCCAGCCGGCGCGGCGCCGGCTGCGGCGGGGGAAGAGCGGGCGGCTAGAATGGCTTTGCCACCGCCAGCAGGACGATGCCCAGCATCAGCACTGCCGGCACCTCGTTGATCCAACGATAGAACACATGGGAACGGATGCCGCGCTCCAGCCGGAAGTCGGCCAACAATTTAATGCAGTAAAGATGATAGGCGATCAGCAATGCGGCCAGAAACAATTTCAGGTGCAGCCACCACTGGCCCGGGTAGGCGTTCCAGGATTGCCCGAACAGCAGCCACAGGCCGAAGACCAGGGACAGGATGCCGCTGGGCGCCATGATGCCGTTGTGCAATTTGCGCTCCATCACTTTGAAGCGCTCTTTGCCGGGCGCATCCTCGCACATGGCGTGATACACGAACAGCCGCGGCAGGTAGAGCAGGCCGGCGAGCCATGCCATGACAAAAACGATATGCAGGGCCTTTACCCAGATCACGATTCGAGGCCCGCTCCGAAGCCTGGGCGCAGTACGGGGAACCAGCGCGGCAGCCGCGCCCCCAAGCCGTTACGCAATCGAGGGGAAGAAAAGCGGCTCTCTCTAATCTGCCATGGAGTTCTGCTTTCGCGCGCATCACTCCCCCCTTGAGGGGGAGTCGGCAAGACGAGGGCGCAAGCCCGATGTC
>JAPPQA010000179.1 GCA_028817255.1 Gammaproteobacteria bacterium
TTGCCGTCAAGGTCCTGGACGACCGCGGCAACGAACTGCTGGTGGTCAGGAAAACAAGTTAGCAAGCGAGGAAAGACAAATGGAAATAATTTCTGTAATGGGGGGAGCATAGGGAACGTAAATGAAAATCGAACGCATCCATATTCGGAATTTCCGCGCCTTGCATGACGTGGAATTGCGGAACGTTCCGCCGCTTGCGGTTTTTGTAGGCAAGAACGGCAGCGGGAAATCAACCCTTTTCAATGTATTTGGGTTTCTGAAAGATGCTCTGAAAAACAATGTTGACACCGCCTTGCAAAGAATGGGGGGCTATAACGATGTGGCGACCCGCGGCCATGCGGGATCCATTGCCATCGAAATTCAGTTCAGAATGCCGATCGCCGGGGTGGAGCGGCTGGTTACTTACCATTTGGAGGTTGCCGCCGACGGGCGCGGCGTTCCCATCGTAAAACGTGAAATTTTGCGCTATAAGCGCGGCGCCTACGGGTCGCCTTATCATTTTCTTGATTTTCGCGGCGGCAAGGGGTACGCCATCAGCAATGAAGAAGATTTTAACAAAAAAGACGAGGAATTAACGAAGGACGAACAAAGGCTGGAATCGCCTAATATACTTGCGATTAAAGGGCTGGGGCAATTTCAGCGCTTCCAGGCGGCCAGCGCCTTTCGCAGTTTGATCGAGAATTGGCATGTTTCCGATTTCCATATTATGGCCGCGCGTCAGCGGGTGGAGGCCGGAGTTGCAGAGCATTTGTCCGAAAGCGGCGACAATTTGCCACTGGTCGCGCGGAATCTGTATGAAAGAGACCGGGCAGTCTTCGATAAGATTCTAAAACGGTTCAGGGACAGCATTCCGGGAATGGCCAAAGTAACCACCAGCCTGACCGAGGACGGGCATGTGCTTTTACGGTTTCAGGATCGTTCATACAAGGACCCTTTTATCGCCCGTTATGTGTCGGACGGCACTATCAAGATGTTCGCCTATCTGGTATTGCTGCATGACCCCAACCCGCATCCGTTCTTGTGTATCGAAGAGCCGGAGAATCAGATTTATCCAGGATTGCTCGGCATGATCGTGGAAGAATTGCGCGATTATGCGATGCGCGGCGGCCAGGTTTTTGTTTCCACGCATTCGCCCGATGTGTTGAATCATGTAGAAGTTGAAGAGGCGTTTTTGCTGGAAAAAGAAAACGGAAAAACGAAAATTTACCCCCTGTCCGAAAACGAGCAGGTTAAGGCATTGTGCGAGGGCGGCGATAAACTGGGCTGGTTGTGGAATCAACGCCTTCTGAAAATTGACGGCACCGGCGCATGAAGGATACGGCGCCGGTTCAGTTGGTTTTTATGCTGGAAGAAGAGTCCGCTATGCATTTTCTCGAACGATTATTGCCCGCGGTTTTGCCTTCCCGCGTAAGTTATCTATGTATTCCGCATCAAGGCAAAGAGCATTTGCGGAAGTCCATTCCGATAAAACTGAAGCAATGGCTTGCGCCAAATGCCTTTTTCGTTATTTTGCACGATCAAGACAACCATCCGGATTGCAAACAGCTTAAGCGGGAGTTGCAGGCTTTATGCGCGGGCAGCAGGCATGCGCCGTTGATTCGCATTGTCTGCAGGGAACTGGAGGCTTGGTATTTTGGCGACCTGGATGCGGTTCAGAAAGCCTTTCCCGAATTTAAGGCCGCCGGATATAAAAGAAGGGCCCGGTTCCGCAATCCGGATTCCATAGTCAAGCCCAGCGATCATCTGCAGCGAATGGTCAAGGGCTTCACCAAGAGAAAAGCGGCGATAAGCATACCCCGGCACATGGCGATAGATAAGAACACATCGAGCAGTTTTAAGCACGTGATAAGCGGACTTAGAAAGGTTATAGCAACCCGGACAAACATACCGGGGAACTGAGCGACAATGCCCGCAACGGAAGTCGAAGCGCCCATCATCAACTCGCCTTACGAGGAGCCGACGGCGCACTGGAAAATCCATGAGCACGAGCCGGCGGAGAAAATCGGCGGGCGCCGCAGACCGACCTACATCTACCTGCGGCCCGGGACGCAGACGACCGACGAAAACGAACGCCAAGCGGGTTATACGATAGAGTTGCAGTTGGTGTCCCGGGTGCGCGAGCGGCTTGCCGAATGGCGGCCGCAGGCCCTGCGCGGCGGGGGCGGCGTCAGCCGGGTGACCATGGAGTTGCTCAATTACTGGCGCCGCGACGGACGGGAACATCCTCTGTTTTTTGCCCAACTGGAAGCGGCGGAAACGATTATTTTCCTGACCGAGGCGCGCGCCGATCTCCGGCAAGGCATTGCTATTCCGAAGGACGAGCCGGGGGAGGACAAACGAAAAAAAGGCTTTGCCGCTTTTGACCGCTTGTGCTGCCGGATGGCGACCGGCGCGGGCAAGACCACCGTCATGGCGATGCTGGCGGCGTGGAGCGTCTTGAACAAGGCCGCCAACAGGCAAGACCGGCGCTTTTCCGACGCCGTGCTGGTGGTTTGCCCGAATGTGACCATCCGCGACCGCTTGGCCGAACTGGACCCGAAGAAAGGCGAGGCAAGCATTTACCGCACCCGCGACCTTGTGCCGCCGGCGCTGATGCCGCAGCTGGCGCAAGGGCGGATTCTGACGATGAACTGGCACGGTTTCGAGCCGCGCAGTCTCCAGTCCGGCAGCAAGGTGGTGAAGGCCGGGCAGCGCATTTCCGTCCGCGAAACGGTGTGGATTGGTGACAAGAACACCACCGTGCGCGGCAGGCGGTATATGACCGAGAAGGATCTCAGGCACAAGAAGAAGCTGGGGCTTTTGCGCGTTCTTTCGGATACGGAAAAGAGAGACAAGGACGGCAATCTTGAAAAGGTGGAGATTGAGGCGGAAAAGTACATCGAATCCGATGCCGCGGCGGTGCGGCGGGTGCTGGAAGCCGAGCTGGGCTCGCGGCGCAAAATCCTGGTGTTTAACGACGAGGCCCATCACGCCTATCGTCTGCGCGGCGATGACGGCGAGGGGCAGGACAGCCTTATCGGCGACGAGGAAGCGGCGGCGAACTACTACAAAGAAGCCACGGTGTGGGTGGACGGCCTGGACCGGGTGCACAAGTTGCGCGGCGTCAATTTTTGCGTTGATTTCTCCGCCACGCCGTATTTTCTGGGCAACGCGGGCGAAGACACCAACCGCATCTTCCCGTGGACGGTCAGCAGTTTCGATCTGCAGGATGCGATCGAGGCGGGGCTGGTCAAGATTCCGCAACTGGCGGCGCGGGATTCTTCCGGCAACAAAGTTCCGGGTTATTTCAACATCTGGAAATGGATTATGCCGCATCTTACGCCGTCCGAACGCGGCGGCAAAAAAAGCGACGCCAAACCGGAGGCGATTCTGAAATATGCGCATACGCCCATCGCCATGCTCGGCGGCATGTGGGAGGCGTTGCGGAGGGAGACGGCGAAGTCCGACGATCCGCGCCCGCCGGTGTTTATCGTTGTCTGCAAGACGCGGAAACTGGCGAAGGTCGTATATGAATGGCTGGCCGAAGACCAACCGCCGAATGCCGCCATCCCGCTGGCGCAGTTGCCCGGGTTGCGCAACGATGCAGAGCGGCAAAACACAATCTGCGTGTATTCGGACGTGCAGAACGAAATCGAAAGCGGCAACGCCAGGAGTGACGAAGGCCGCTGGATGCGCCACACGCTGGACACCATCGGCAAGATGGACTGGCCGCGCGACAGCCAGAGGCGGGCGCAGTACCCCGACGGATTCGAGGAACTGGCGGAAAAAATGAGCCGCGAGAAACATCCGCCCGGGCGCGATGTGCGCTGCATCGTCAGCGTGGGGATGCTCACCGAGGGCTGGGATTGCAACACCGTGACGCACATCATCGGCTTGCGGCCGTTCATGTCGCAACTGCTGTGCGAGCAGGTGGTCGGCCGCGGCTTGCGGCGCGCCTCCTATGAAGTCGGTGAAGACGGGCTGATGAGCGAGGAAATCGCCACCGTGCTCGGCGTGCCGCTGTCCGCTTTTACCGTCAAGGCCACTGGCGCCGGCAATGGCGAGAAGCCAGGGCGTCACCATATTTATGCGCTTGCGCAAAAAGAGGACTATATGATTCGTTTCCCGCGGGTGGAGGGTTACCGGCAAGCCATCCATAGCCGCATCGTTTGTGAACTGGACAAGGTTCCTCCGCTAACCGTAGATATAGAGAAGATCCCGCCGGAAGTGGAGATGAAAGCAGGGTTGCCCGCCAATTCCGGCCGCCCTTCTTTGCACGGTCCGGGCAAAGTTGGCCAGGCCAGTCTGAAGGAATTCCGTGCACAGGCGCGCCTGCAGAAAAAAATCTACGAAATGACCACTGCACTGACCAGGCAGTACACCAATGATGCGGAATGCCAACTGCCGCCCGGGGCTTTGTTTTATCAGTTGTACCCCATTGTGCGGAACTACATTGACAAGAAGGTTTCCGCCCCCGCTCCCGCCGACAAAAAAGACGCTTTCTTGTCGCCATATTATGGGTACATTATTGAGCAGTTGTTGCAAGGCATTCGTCCTGACGAGTCTGCCGGCGAGGTGCCCGAACTGCCGCGCTATGAGCGGATGCGCGGCAACGGCTCCACCGCCGAGGTGGACTTTTACACTCGCCGCGAGCCGTATCCGGTGTTCAAAAGCCACATCAACGCCGTGGTGCCCGACACCAAGCGGTTCGAGCAGTCCGCCGCGTGGCATTTGGACAAGCATCCGCGGGTCTTCTCGTTTGCCAAGAACGAGGGCATGGGTTTCGGCATCCCCTATCTGCACAACGGCGAGTCTCACGACTACATGCCCGACTTTCTGGTGCGCCTGCAAGATGCGGAGCATTACCTGATTCTGGAAACCAAGGGCTACGACGAGTTGAGGGAGATCAAGAAAAGCGCCGCCGAGCGCTGGGTTGCCGCCGTCAACGCCGACGGCAGGCACGGGAAATGGCGGTATGCGATGGTCTCCGAAGTCGAAGAAATCAACGCGCTGCTAGACGGGCTGTAATAATCGTTCTGGCATGGCAAATATCCGCCATTCCTGCGCAGGCAGGAATCCAGCGCAAATAGAGCGCGGAACGCGCACAT
>JAPPQA010000180.1 GCA_028817255.1 Gammaproteobacteria bacterium
TGGCTTCGCCAATCTCCTCGTTGCGTCTATCGTAATCGGCTTTTGCGCTGTCAATTTGCGACTGACGCATCCTTCGTATTTTTTCATCATCCGCTTGCTTGATTTGCTCTTCAAGAATCGCTATCCGCGCCTGGTGGCTTGTGGACAAACTTTCCCTACAGTATGCCGCCAGTTCCCGGGTTTCCTGCCGATGCTGTTCACGCGCTTTATTCCACAGAAGGTAATGCTTTTTTTCCAGTTCATCGCAAACAGAGGAAGAAAATCTTTCCCGCCCGTCTATTCTATCATCCGCCGCCCTTTCAAGAAGGCGAGGGAGGTGCGGGATCACGGAATCGGACAAGGCGACCGGCTTGAGAATCAAATCTTCTTTGATTCCATGGAAGCGCCACTGGTAAATGGCAAACTCATACCTGCCGGCGGGCGCCTCGCCAGTTTGCACTTTCAAGGTGACGGAAACACGCCGATCCCCTTCAAACAAACCAGCCGCTTGCCTGGCCAACGGGTGTAGCGGCGTTATAAGGGCGGCGTCTATATGCGCCATTGCGCAATCGGACTCAAAGGTAATAGGCAAATGTTGGTCTGCGCCTTTCAGCCAATTTTCCCATTTCTTGTAAATCTGCGTACTGCTTCCGCCAAGTGTGCGGAAATCCCTCAGCAGGTCATTCCTGGCCTGCTGAGAAAGACGCAAGGTTTTCAGGGGCTTTTCACCGAGGATGTAATCCTGTCCGTCTCCGCAAGTTGTCCGCAGGTAATGGTTCACCAGTCTTTGTATTGATTTCGCGGACAGCCAGAAACTGGTCGCCCGTTCTATGTCGCGGTTCATCTGGGCCTGCGGAAGTTCGATGCCGAACAGTTGAAGTTGCTCCTTTTCCAGTTTGTTTTGTTCCTGAATCAACCGAACTTCATTGTCCGCCAGTTGTTGAAGCCGTTTTGTTCTATCTTCTTCGCTCAGGGAAAGGTTTTCCGCAATATTGCGGATTCCCTTTGCAATTTTTCCGAGTATTTCCTCGCCGCCCCCAATGGCGCTTTCAAATATGCCGATTCTTTTCAGGCAACGGTCGTAGATATCCGCATCAACTGTTCCGGGCATAATCAAATTGACGATGGCGACGGCTTTGCTTTGCTGCCCATGCCGGTCTATGCGCCCTATCCTTTGCTCGATTCTCATCGGATTCCAAGGCAGGTCATAATTTACGATGCAATCGCAGAACTGGTAATCCAGCCCCTCGCAACCGATTTCCGAAAACAGCAGAATATCAAGGGCTTCTGGATTTTCACGCGGCATTTCAAAACGGTTTCGCAAGGCAACGCGATCTTCGTCCGGGGTGCCTCCGTAAACCATCTCGACTCGGAATCCGTCTGCTTTGAGGTGGCCACGCAAATAGCGGAGCGTATGAAGAAAACTGCTGAACAGCATCACCTTGTTATTGGTAAGTCCTTGTTTGTCGTTGATGATTTTGCGAAGCGCATTCAGTTTGGGGTCGTCCTTTGAATCCAACTCGCGAGATCTCCTAAGAAGCGATTGTATTTCGGGGCTGATTTTATCTATGGCGCCACCATTCAGATTTGTTTCGGAATCGTCCGCTTCCTCCCAGGGCAGTTCGTCAAGGCGCCTGTTTAAAATATTCTCAAGCAGTGGCGCGAGTCCAAAAAGGCAACTCGCGGCTTGGCGCCGAATGGTTGTCATCATAAAATTAATATTCGCATCGCCGTGAATCCGACTCAGTATCTCTCCCTGAACTCGGAGCAATTCGTCGTGAAGGCTTTTCTGGGGCGGCGCGAATTCCACCCTCACGGTTTTCGGTTTTCTGGTTGTGAACTGCCCAATGTCACGGCGACGTGTGCGGTTGATAATCCCGGAAAAGGTGTGCAGACTCTCAATATCAGCAATCAATCGCACCCGTTCTTCCGGCTTCATTGCATTTTTGGCAAGCAAATCTTGCGTACGCTTAAAGTCGGGACTCTCTCTGAGAATCGACCGTCCCCAAGGTGTTTTCGCCGCCTGGTTGAGCGCATCAAGCGCTCTGTCCGCCCATTTCGGTTGCCGTGCGCGAACCGCCTCGACCGCCTGATTTATAAACGGATTTGGTTTCGTCATGTGTTCAAAACTTTCTTTGTCTATAACCAAGTCGGGGCGGAGTGTATTCAGTAGCACGAACAAGTCTTGATTGCCCAGTTGAATTGGCGTCGCAGTCAGAAATATCGCCGCTTCCGCATGGTCGCAGAAAAACCGCACGGCTTGGTGGCGGAAGGTTTCCCGGTTCCTGATGTGGTGCGCTTCGTCCACAATGACCAAATCAAAGCGGGGAGGCGGATCCAAATCTAACAGTCCCGGGCTGTTTTTTCGCTTTTTAGAACCATGAAGGAGCGCCTCGTCAAACAAAGAATACGGAACGATTATCCGGCGATACCGTTCCGGCCAGTTGCCATCCAAGTCCATTTCGTTAATGCAGTATCTTAGATCGCCACTGTCAAGGTGAACAAAATTTTCCTCAAACCGCTTCATCTCAATTTCCCATTTGCGCTCGACAACAAGCGGGCGCGGACATACAATGAGAATGGAGCGCATATCGCGCCTTGCCTGGAGTTCCCGCAGAATCAGCCCTGCTTCGATCGTTTTGCCAACGCCAACCCCATCGGCAATCAGCAACCGGGGGCGGTCTGAGCGGATAAAGCGCAAGACGGGGCGGAATTGGTACGGGATAAAGTCAATTCGGGCGGCATTGAGAGAGTAGAGTGTTGAAAGCCCCGGATACCGAATTTGCAACGCGGTCAGGCGGGAATGAAACTGCTCGCAGGACAAAGCATCCAAACAGTTTTCTGGCGTCGCCTCCGCTTCCAGTTGCGATGCGTAAAAAGTACACTTTTCGTCTCCCATGAAAACGACAAACCGATTTTCTGGCTTGGCAGGAATGACTGAAACCACGGCACCTCTGAGTTTCGGGTCGGCTTTCGAACAGACTATTTGTCCCACCTCGAATTCCTCGCTCATAGTGTTTGCCGTCGTTTTAGGAAGTTCATGGAACAGGGTCTTCCTGAACATCAAGAGAAAACCTGATTGAAATGAGCGAACTCGAAAGCGCAGCAGATGGCGTGATGCCGAAGAACACCGAATCCGGCCCTTTCATGCCTGGATAATTTAACTTGCACCTGAAATTAAAGCGGTTTGTCTCATACTGATTGCTTGTACCGAACACTTATTAACTTCGCCGGGTTAATTTCCGAAATTTTAATCAGGTGCTTCTGCAAACCGACCTTTAATGGCGTGTTTCCGTGAACAGGCACTGAAATACGAATGGCTGACCCCGCCTTTGCGTAAATGTGGTGGCTGCCATTTACCCTTTTTAATTCCCAACCCTCGCTTTCCAGAATCCGGCAAAACTTTTTGCCGCTCACTGCCTTCAAACCGCAATCTCCATGACCTTGTCATTTTCGGACACGGCGATGTCTTGAACATCCACCGACAGACAGCCCTCGACCGCCTCATAAAGATTGTTCAGCAACTCGTCAAAGGATTCCCCCTGCGTGGCGCATCCGGGAATGGACGGCACTTCCGCCCAGTACCCGCCTTCTTGCGCTTCGTGGATGATGACTTTTAACTTCATGATATTTCCTCGGCTATCGTTGGAGTGGGCGCCGCCAAAAGGCGGCTTCGTTGCATATCAGCATAATCCAACCCGCCACACCCCGAACGGGTGTTCCGCGCTTTCCTGGCAGCCGTCGGGCGCGATGTCCAGCGCCAGGGAGCCGCTGGGCACCGCGTCCACATCCATCGCGACGTCCACATCCCCCATACGCATAATCGAACCCTGGCCAAACTGCTTTTCGATCTGGCTCAGAGCCATACCCAGGGCCTGCTGTTTTTCCTGTTCCATTTGCGATTTCCTCCTTGAACCTGATTCAATGCGGGGCAACGGGATTATCCCACAAAACCGGACTCCATTCCCCATCCCCCCACTGGCGCCGGCTCCCCCTCAAGGAGAGTGGGGGGCAGTTCCTTGGCGCACTGCCCTCAAGTGCACGGAGAATGAATTCCTGCCTGCGTCCCGCTCTTTCATTCCTCCCCCCTGGAAGGGGAGTCGCAGCAGACACAAGCCGCCAGGCGACGGCTGCTGCGGTGGGGGGAAAGGGCGTTGGCGCCAGGCTTATCCGCCGGCGGCGAAGGAGGCGCCGATGTACCCCCCACCGGCGCGACTTCGGGCTTGCGCCCTCGTCTTGCCGACTCCCCCTCCAGGGGGGAGTGACGCGTACGAGCCGCCGTTCCTGCGGCGGTCAGCCGCGCTGGCGGAGCCAGTCGGCGATGGCGGGCGGCACGAGTTTCTGGGATTTGCCGCTGACGTACAAACCGATGTGGCCGCCCGGGAATTCCAGGGCAGTGTAGTCCTTGCTGCCGACCAGCCCCTGCAACGCGCGCGAGGAGTCCGGGGGCACGAGGTGATCCTGCAGGGCATACACGTTCAGGATCGGCGCCTTGACCTGCTTCAAGTCCACCGGGCGCCCACCGATCCGGGCGCCGCCGTTGACCAGCGCGTTGCGCTGGTAGAACTGCTCGATAAATTCCCGGTACGCCTCGCCGGCCTGATCGGGACTGTCGAAGATCCATTTCTCCATCCGCAAAAAATCCAACGCCCGTTCGCGGTCTTGCAGTACGTCCGCCAAACGGGCGTATTTCTGGCCGATTAAGTGGTACGGCTTGAGCATCAGGAAAGTCCAATTCAGGGCGTCGCCCGGGACGTTGCCGATGGCTTCCACCAGCAACCCAACGTCCACATGGCGCACCAGGTTAGTCAGCAGGCTGCCGGGGGCGTGAAAATCCACTGGCGTGACCGTGGTCACCAGGTTCCCGACCTTGTCGGGATGCAGTGCGGTATAGCACAGGGAAAAGGTGCCGCCCTGGCAGATGCCCAGTAAGTCCAGCCGTTGCCTTCCCGTCCGCTCGAGGATATGCCCTACACACCGGTCCAGGTAACCGTTAATGTAGTCGTCCAAGGTCAAGAAGCGGTCGGCCTCGTTCGGGTCGCCCCAAACCACCAGATATACATCCAGCCCCCGTTGCAGAAGCCCTTGGATCAGGGAGCGTCCCTCCTGCAAATCAGCGATGTACGGGCGGTTGACCAGAGCATAGACGACCAGCACGGGGACCGGATGCGGGTCGCGGGACTGGGGGGTATAGCGGTACAGGGTCAGCAGGTCGTCGCGGTACACCGCCTCCCGTTGCGAGGCGCCCAACTCGATCTCGCCAATATTTTCCAGGGAACACATGCCCCGCACCAGACGAAACTGCAGTTCCGCCAATTCGGAAGCCACACGCTCCGGATACAGTTGCAGGGGAAACATATCAGGGAGAAGCTCGCGGTCGCTCTACTCGGGGCTGTCCGCGGCGGCGGTGCGCCCGCCGCGCTTCTTGCGCCGGGCGCCAGCGGCGGCACGGCGCGCCTGCGCCGGGCGCCGCGCCTTCAATTCCTTGCGCAGCGCGGCCAAGGCGGCGCCGAGGTCTTTCTGCGCCTCGCGCATGGCGTGGAACTCCCGGCGCAACTCCTGCTGGCGCCGGATCAAAGTGTCCTGCACCCGCCGCTCCGGCAAACCGAGCAAAGACAGCTGACCATCGGCCAATTCCTGCCAGTGCTTGCGCAGGGCCATGGCGGCATTGACCAACTCGCCGTACAGCCGGGAATATTCTTCGGAAGAGGTGCGCCGCTCGTAAACCGCGCCGCAACAGTCCATCCAAAGATCGTACAGTTCGCGCACACTGTCTATCGTCTGTTTTTCGGAGGCGCAACGGGACAGGCGGTCGCGTAACTCCTCCAACGCGTAGAGGGGCACCTGCTCCAGAAAGGCATTATGCGCCTGCGCCTTGTCGGCGAATGCCCGCAATAACCGCAACAATTTCTGGAATGCCTCCTGCCGCTCGCGGAAATAGCCCACGCCGGGCATATCCGCCAGAGAATCCCACCGTTCCCGCACCGGCCGCGCGAAGCCTGTCAGCCAAGCCGGGGGCGCCATCCCCATCGTGCCTGCAAACCAGGGGATGCCCCGCCCTTCCGCCGCGTCCCTCCAGTGCCGTTCGAATTCCTTTTGCAGACCCGTGAAGCACCGATCCAGCATCTCTTTCCAGTTTTCTTCCCGGTCTCCTGTACCCGGGCCTTGTTCGCTGCCGCCTTCCTTGCCGCCGCTGGCGGCACGGGCCTCCTCGGACAGCCGCATCAGATATTGCGACAACAGCCTCCAGGCCCAATCCCCCCCCCCCCACGGGGATGTCCCTCCCGGAACTCCCGGAGACGCAAAGGGCGCCGCGCCCCAGTTCCCCCAGGGACTCCCAAAGTGACCTCCCCAGGGATTGCCCCAGGGATTGCCAAAAGAATTCCCTGGAAAATTTCCCCAAAGATTGCCGGGGAACCCCTCCGGGGGGCCGCCTGGAAAACCGGTGGGAGGGGTAGCAGACAGCAGACGCTGCCAGATGCCCCCCCATTCCTCCAACCACTGCCGTTGCATCTGGCGCCAATCGGGAAGGTCGGAACGACTGCCGGCATCTCCGGCATCCCGTTCCCCGCTCATCTCAGCGTTCCCGGCTGCCCCGGGGATCGCCCGGGGCAGCCCCATGCGAATGGCACAGACAAAAGGTCGCCCTACTCAGGCTTAGGCGGCGGAGGCAGACGCCTTGCGGGCGCCTGCGGAACGCTTGCCGCTGGCAGAGCCCGGCGCCTTGAAGTTCTCGGCGGTCTTAGCCATCGAGTCCTCCAGCCAGCTCATCAGCTCGTCACGGGTATCGCCCAGGGTGTCGGCGGTCTCGCGCGCCAGGCTCAACAGCTTGTTGCTGTAGGTGGCGGCCAACTCCGATTCGGCGGCCAGCAGATCCTTGTAGTCGGTCTTGCCGCTCAGTAGCTTCAGTTGCTCGGAACCGCCCTCGATCCCAAGCGCCGCCAGATTGAGCTGCAGGTCAGTCATCCGGCGCACCAGCTCGGCGTTGATGTTGCTCAACTGCCGCCAAGACTGATACAGGTCCTGATTGTTCCGGTTCCACTGTTCGTTCATCTTCTCGTCCATTGTCGTCATCCTCCGTCGCTTCGAACTTACAAGGTAATATTGCGTGCTTGTTGCACTGCAACAAATATAGGGTCAGCCGAAGCGATTGTCAAGCCCTTGGAGGGAACCACAAGCCGTTACGCAATCGAGGACAAGAAAAGCGGCTCATATGCATCACTCCCCCCTTGAGGGGGAGTCGGCAAGACGAGGGC
>JAPPQA010000181.1 GCA_028817255.1 Gammaproteobacteria bacterium
GCCGGCGTCGTCTCCAAAATTATCGAGTGAGCGGGCATCGAGTGAGCGGGAATTGATGATGGAACAGCAAAAAATGCGCATCCGCCTGAGGGCATTCGATTACCGTCTGCTCGATAAATCTACGCGCGAGATCGTGGAGACGGCGCGGCGCACGGGCGCCCAGGTCAGGGGGCCGATTCCGTTGCCTACCCGGAAGGAGCGCTACACGGTGCTGATTTCCCCCCACGTGAACAAGGATGCCCGGGACCAGTACGAGATCAGAACTTACAAGCGTCTCCTCGACATCGTGAATCCCACGGAAAAGACCGTGGATGCGCTGACCAACCTGGAACTCGTGGCGGGCGTCGAAGTGCAGATCAAAGTGGAAGGCTGAGGGGCGGCCATGGCGCTGGGGATCGTAGGTTACAAGCGGGGCATGAGCCGGATTTTTTCCGAGGACGGCACGTCCGTGCCGGTTACGGTGATCGAGGCCGCGCCCAACCGCATCGCGTGCCTGCGGACACCGGAGCGGAACGGGTACCGCGCCATCCAGGTGACTTGGGGCAAGAGGCGTCCGGGCTGGCGGGAAAAGCACAAGCGGGCCGCGGGCGAGCATGCCAAGGCAGGAGAGCCCGGCTTGGGGCTGATGGAGTTCCGTCTGGACGACGGCGAGGCACGGGACGGGTTGCAGCCGGGCGCCGAGGTCAAGGTGGGAATCTTCCGCGAGCGCCAGCAAGTGGATGTCACGGGCACTACGATTGGCAAGGGTTTCGCCGGCGCCATCAAGCGGCACGGCTTCAGACGGGGCGGCGCCAGCCACGGCAACTCTCTTGCGCACCGCTCGGCGGGTTCGATCGGCCAGTGCCAGACGCCGGGGCGGGTGTTCAAGGGCAAGAAGATGGCCGGGCACATGGGCAATGTGCGCCGCACTCTGCAACGGCTTGAGATCGTTCGGGTGGACGAGGAGCGTAACCTGCTGTTCGTCAAGGGTTCGGTGCCCGGCGCGCGGGGCGGCAGGGTGGTGATCCGGCCCACCGTCAAGCCCGCCGGTCGGTCGCAGCTTTCGGCGGCGCCGGCAGAGGAGTGAGCCGATGGAACTTCCCTTGCGCGCGCTGGGTGCACCGGGCGAGGCCCGCCGGGTGAACGTGTCGGAGCGAGTGTTCGCCGCGGATTTCCGGGAACCGCTGGTGGCGCAGGTGCTGACCGCCTACCTGGCCGGCCGGCGGCGGGGCACGCAGCGCAACAAATCCCGTGCCGATGCCCGCGGCGGCGGCGCCAAACCGTGGCGGCAGAAGGGCCTGGGACGCGCCCGGGCCGGCAGCAGTCGCAGCCCGATCTGGCGCGGCGGCGGAGTTACTTTCGCCGCCCGTCCCAGGGACTACTCGCAGAAGATCAACCGCAAGATGTACCGCGGCGCGTTGCGCTCGATCTTCTCCGAGTTGGTTCGTCAGGACCGCCTGATTGTGGTGGACGCTTTCGTGGTGCATGGGCCGAAAACCAAGTTGGCTGTGGAGCAGTTGGAACGGCTGGAATTGGCGGGGAACAGCGTGTTGATCGTCACGGGGACCGCGTCCCCGGAATTGCTGCTGGCGTCGCGAAATCTGCCGCGCGTAACCGTTTGCGGCGTCCATGGGGTTAATCCCCATTCCCTGATCGCCGCCGACAAGGTGGTGGTTACGGAAGACGTGCTGGCCGGGTTGGAGGCGTGGCTGGGATGAATCGGGGGGAGTTGCTGGATTTGTTGCGGGCGCCCGTGGTGACGGAGAAGACAGAGGCGTTGCGGGCGGGAGGGCAATACGTGTTCCGCGTCGCCCGGGCGGCGGACAAGCGCGGCATCAAGCAGGCCGTGGAAATGGCCTTCTCGGTCAAGGTGCGGTCTGTACGGGTGTGCAATACGAAGGCGAAGACGCGCCGTTTCGGCGCCCGCCGGGGGGTGCGGCCCGGCTGGAAAAAGGCTTATGTGCGGTTGCAGCCGGGCTCTTCCATCGAGTGGACGGAGCGGCACTGAGCGTGGCTACGATCAAGCCCAGGCCGACTTCCCCCAGCCTCCGCGCGGTCGTGCGGGTACGCACGCCGGGGCTGCATAAGGGCAAGCCCTACGCCCCCCTGTTGGAGAAGAAGAAACGGTGTTCGGGGCGCAACAACAAGGGGCGGATCACGGTTCGGCACCGGGGCGGCGGAGCGAAGAGGCGCTACCGGGTGATTGACTTCAAGCGCGCGAAGGACGGCATCCCGTCCCGCGTCGAGCGCCTGGAGTACGATCCGAACCGCTCCGCGCATATCGCTTTGCTGCTTTACCGCGACGGCGAGCGGCGCTATATCGTCTGCCCTGAAGGGGTGCAGCCCGGCGCGGAGCTGGTTTCGGGGGCGGCGGCGCCCATTCGTCCGGGCAACTGCCTTCCCCTGGGCAATATTCCCATGGGTTCGGTGGTCCATTGCGTCGAATTGAAGCCGGGCAAGGGAGCGCAGCTGGCCCGTAGCGCCGGGACCAGCGTGCAGGTTCTCTCCCGGGAGGGTTCCACCGTTACTTTGCGGCTGCGCTCGGGAGAGGTGCGCAAGGTGCCGGAAGGGTGCCGGGCCACCATTGGCACGGTCTCGAACGGCGAGCATTCCCTGCGCTCCCTGGGCAAGGCGGGGGCGAATCGTTGGCGCGGCATCCGGCCCACCGTCCGTGGGGTCGCTATGAACCCGGTCGATCATCCGCACGGCGGCGGCGAGGGCCGTACCTCCGGCGGCCGCCATCCGGTTACCCCCTGGGGCAAGCCTACCAAGGGGTACAAAACGCGCAAGAACCGGCGCACCGATTCCATGATCATTCGCCGCCGCAAGTCGTAGCGGGCCGGGGGGATTGTATGCCGCGTTCGGTGAGAAAAGGCCCTTTTGTGGATCACCACCTGCTGAAGAAGCTGGAGGAGGTGCGTCGCAGCGGCGACAAGCGCCCGATCAAAACCTGGTCGCGGCGCTCCATGATCACCCCGGAGATGATCGGGCTTACCATCTCCGTGCATAACGGCAGGCAGCATATGCCTCTGTACATTACCGAAAACATGGTCGGCAGAAAGCTGGGAGAGTTCGCGCCTACGCGCGTCTTTCATGGCCATGCGGCCGACCGGAAGAGCAAGTAGCGCGGTGGTATCCATGGCGACGCGGGCGGTACTCAGGTATGTGCGGATCTCTCCCTACAAGGTGCGGCTGGTGGCCGCGGGATTGCGGGGCATGCCGATCGAGCACGCCCTGCAACAGTTGAGTTTCCGCCGCCAGAAGGCGGCAGGGATTTTGAAGAAGGTGATCGAGTCTGCCGTGGCGAACGCGGAACATAACGATTCCGCCGACGTCGATCTGCTTCGCATCCAGGAGATTCGGGTTGACCAGGGCTCTGTCCTGAAAAGGATACGGCCCCGCGCCCGGGGGCGGGCCTACCGCATCCTGAAGAAAACGAGCCACGTCATGGTTACCGTCGCGGAGGCGGGCTGAGGGGGCGCGATGGGACAAAAAGTGCACCCGATCGGTATGCGGCTGGGGATCGGCAGGGACTGGCGCTCCATGTGGTATGCTACCTCCAGCAAGTATCGCGAGTACCTGGGCACGGACATGAAGGTGCGCGAGTTCCTGCGCAGGAAGCTTGCTAACGCCTCAGTCAGCCGCATAGATATCGAGCGGCCCACCAACAACGCCCGGATCGTCATCCACACGGCCCGCCCCGGCATTGTAATCGGCAAGAAGGGCGAGGACATCGAGAAAACCCGCGCCCGCGTATCCAAAATGATGGGCGCGCCGGTCACGATTAACGTGGAGGAGGTCAGGAAGCCGGAGTTGGACGCCTACCTGGTGGCGGAGGGCGTGGCCCAGCAGCTTGAGCGGCGGATCATGTTTCGCCGGGCCATGCGGCGGGCGGTGATGAACACCATGCGCCTTGGGGCGGAGGGCATCAAGATCTGCGTCAGCGGGCGCCTGAACGGCGCCGAGATCGCGCGCTCCGAATGGTATCGGGAAGGGCGCATCTCGCTGCATACGCTGGATGCGGGGATTGATTACGGATTTGCCGAGGCCCGTACCACTTACGGGGTGATCGGGGTAAAGGTATGGATACTGAAGGGCAAGGCGGCCCAGGTGCGGGAGGATGAAAGTGCCCAGCAGCAACAGCAACAGGGATAGGCGAAAGATGAGCGACAAGAGCGTGGCGAGCGCGGGGTCGGTCGCGGCGGTTGTCGCCGCGCTTGGCTTCGCGCGGGATGGATTGCATCGTGTTACAGCCTAAAAAGACGAAATTTCGCAAGAAAAGCAAGGGCCGCAACCGCGGCTTGGCTTCCCGGGGTTCGTCCGTCAGTTTCGGGGAATACGGTATGCGCGCGGTGGGCAGGGCCCGCATTACCGCGCGCGAGATCGAGGCGGCTCGGCGGGCGGTTACCCGGTACGTCAAGCGGGGCGGGAAGATTTGGATCCGGGTGTTCCCGGATCATCCGGTTAGCCGCAAGGCCCTGGGAGTGCGGATGGGCGGCGGCAAGGGCAGCGTCGAGTATTGGACGGCTTTGATCCGGCCCGGCCGCATTCTCTACGAGATCGGCGGCGTCGCCGAGGATGTGGCGCGCGAGGCGTTTCGTCGGGGCGGCGCCAAACTCTCCGTCAAGACCGCTTTCGCCAGCAGAGACCTGATGGGATGAAGGCTGCCGAGTTACGGGAGAAGAACGAGCAGGAGTTGCGCGAGCAGCTTCTGGAATTGCGCCGCGAGCACCTCAATCTGCGGATGCAGATGGGGCTCGGACAATTGGCGAGGCCGCATGAGATCCGCCGGGTGCGCCGCGATGTGGCGCGGATCGAGACGGTGTTGACCGAAAAAGCGCGGGGACAGTCGTGAGCGCCGGCGATGCGACAGCGGGGCGCAGGCAGGGCAAGAGTCTGGTCGGCAGGGTCGTGAGCGACAAGATGACCAAGACCGTTGCGGTGGCGATAGACCGGAAAGTGAAGCTGCCCCTGTACGGCAAGTACGTCAAACGCACCACCCGGCTGCTGGCCCACGACGAACAGGGCGAATGCAAGCTCGGAGACGTGGTCATGATCGAGTCCTGCCGGCCTTTGTCCAAGAGGAAGTCCTGGCGGCTGCTCCGGGTCCTGGCGCAGGCGGGCAAGGGCTGAGGCAAGGGGCTCGGCGGCGATGATTCAAATGCAGACTTCGCTTGAGGTGGCCGATAACAGCGGTGCGCGGCGCCTGCTCTGCATCAAGGTGCTGGGCGGCTCCCGGCGCCGGTATGCCGGCATCGGGGATATCGTCAAGGTCAGCGTGAAAGAAGCGGTGGCGAAGGGCAAGGTCAAGAAGGGCGAGGTGTACGATGCCGTGGTCATCAGGACCCGCAAGGGCGTCCGCAGACAGGACGGCTCCCTGATCCGCTTCGACAGCAATGCGGCGGTGTTGCTGGATGACCAGCGGCAGCCGATCGGAACCCGGATCTTCGGGCCGGTGCCCCGGGAGTTGCGCGCCCGAAACTTTATGAAAATCATTTCCCTGGCCCCGGAAGTCCTGTGAGGAGAGTGCGGTCGTGCAGAAGATTAGAAAGGGAGACCGGGTGGTAGTGATGACGGGCAAGTACAAGGGGCGCCAGGGTGTCGTGCTGAAAATGCTGCCGCGCGAGGACAAGGTGATCGTGGAAGGAGTGAACATGGTCAAGCGCCACGTCAAGCCGCGCCCCCAGTTGCGCCGCCCCGGCGGGATCATCGAGCGGGAGGCGCCGATCCATATCTCGAACCTGGCGGTCTTCAATCCGGTGACGCAAAAGCCGGACCGGATCGGATTCCGATTCCTGGAAGACGGCAAAAAGGTCCGCTACTTCAAATCCAACAACGAGGTCGTGGATGTCTGATGGCCGGGTTGCTGCAACATTACCGGGAGCATGTCGTCGGCAGCCTGATGAAGGAATTCGGCTACAAGTCCGTTATGCAGGTCCCGCGGGTCGTCAAGGTTACGTTGAACATGGGCATAGGCAATGCCGTGGCGGACAAGGATGCGCTGCAGAAGGGCGCCGACGATCTGACCCAGATTGCCGGACAGAAGGCTGTCCCGACCCGGGCCCGCAAAGCCATATCCAACTTCAAGCTCCGCAAAGACTGGCCGATCGGCTGCAAGGTCACCTTGCGCCGCACTAGAATGTACCAATTTCTGGATCGGCTTATTTCGATCGCGATCCCCAGGATCCGGGATTTCCGGGGGCTCAACCCGAAATCTTTCGACGGCAGGGGCAACTACAGTATCGGACTTACGGAGCAGATCATTTTTCCCGAGATTGACTACGACAAGATCGAAGGCATACGCGGAATGGACATATGCATCACCACCAGCGCCCGCGATGACCGGGAGGCGCGCGCCATGCTTCGGGAAATGCGCTTCCCGATAAGGAATTGAGGAGGGAGCGGGAATGGCCAAGCGATCCATGATCGAACGGGAGAAGAAGCGCCGCTTCCTGGTCGGCAAGTACGCGGATCGGCGCAACGAGTTGCGCCGGCGCGCCAAGGACACCCGGTTGCACGAAGAGGAGCGGCTGCAGGCCCGGCTCGCGCTCAACCGGATGCCGCGCGATTCCTGTCCCGCGCGCATGCGCAATCGTTGCGCCATTACCGGGAGGCCGCACGGCTACTACCGCAAGTTCGGCCTGGGCCGCAACAAGCTGCGCGAGTATGCGATGCGGGGCGAAATCCCCGGATTGGTCAAGGCGAGCTGGTAGGCGCGGAGCGAGAGAACCATGGCCGTACAAGACCCCGTAGCCGATATGCTCTGCCGGATCAAGAATGCCCAGGCCCGGTTCAAGCCGGAGGTGCGCGTGCCCGCCTCGGGGCACAAGAGGGAGATCGCCGAGTTGCTCCAGAGAGAAGGATATGTAGAGGATGTCGCCCTGGAAGGCGATGCCATGAAGACCATCGTCATCCGGCTGAAGTATTACAAGGGGGCGCCGGTCATTGAGATGATGCGAAGGGAGAGCAAGCTGAGCCGCCGGGTTTATCGCAAGAGTCGCGACCTGCCCACGGTGCGCCGGGGATTGGGGATCGCGGTCATCTCCACGCCCCAGGGGGTGATGACGGACCGCGAAGCCAGGGAAAAGGGGTTGGGCGGCGAAGTCGTCTGCCTGGTGGCTTGAGGGCGCCGGCGTGTCTCGTTTTACGGCCAAGCCGCTGCCTGTTCCGCCGGGGGTGGAGGTGATGCTGCAGGACTCCGCCATCGTGGTGGCGCTGGGGGACAAGCGGCTGTCCCAGACGCTGTCTCCGCTCGTGGAGGTGAAGCGGGAGGATGGGGCGTTGCGCGTTTCCCTGCGGCGAAAGGGCAACCGGCGGGCGAATGCGATGGCCGGCACCACCTGCGCGCTGATCCGCAACATGCTCACGGGCGTGAGCCGCGGCTTCGAGAGGAAACTGCTCCTGCAAGGGGTCGGCTACCGCGCCCAGATCGAGGGCGGGGAGCTCGTGATGCAACTCGGGTATTCGCATCCGGTGCGGTTTTCCCTCCCGGAAGGGATTGCCGTGGAGATGCCGAGCCAGACCGAGGTCGTCATTCGCGGGACCGACAAGCAGCAGGTGGGGCAGTTTGCGGCCCGGGTCCGCGCCGCCCGCCCGCCAGAGCCCTACAAGGGCAAGGGCATCAGATACGCGGACGAACAGATTCGCCGCAAAGAACCGAGCAAGAAGGGGTAGGGCGGGACATGCACAAGCGGCGGCAGGCCCGTATGCGCCGGGCCAGGAAGACCAGGGCGCGGATTGCGAAGACAGGCGCGTTGCGCCTCACCGTGCACAGAACCCCGCGCCATATGTACGCGCAGATCTTCGCGCCGGACGGCAGCCGCACCTTGGTCAGCGCTTCTTCCCTGGACAGCGAGGTGCGCAAGAGCATCCGTTACGGCGGCAACGTCGAGGGGGCGCGGGCCGTGGGCGAATTTCTGGCCCGCCGTGCGGCCAAGGCCGGCATTCAGCGGGTCGCCTTCGACCGCTCCGGGTTCAAGTACCACGGGCGCGTCAAGGCCCTGGCAATGGCCGCCAGGGAGGGAGGAATGGAGTTTTAGCGATGGCGAAGAACGAGACGGTCGCAAGCAGCGAGGGGCTGGAGAAATTGATTGACATCAACCGGGTGGCCAAGGTGGTCAAGGGGGGGAGGCAGTTCGGCTTTGCCGCCCTGGCCGTGGTGGGCAACGGCGACGGCCGGATGGGGATGGGCAGAGGCAAATCCAAAGAAGTCCCGGCGGCGATCCAGAAGGCCATGGAGAATGCCCGCAACAGCATGTTCGACGTGCCTCTGGGCGATGGCACGCTGCACTATCCCATCGTCGCCAGCCACGGGGCCTCGAAAGTGTATATGCAGCCCGCGTCGAGGGGCACCGGCATTATCGCCGGCGGACCCATGCGGGCGATCTTCGAGGTCCTGGGGGTGCGCGACGTGCTTGCCAAGTCCTTCGGTTCGCGCAATCCGATCAACGTGGTGCGGGCGACGATCAAAGGCTTGCGCGGCGCGCGGTCGCCGGCGGAACTGGCCGCCAAGCGCCGTCCTGCCGCCGCGGGCAAGGACGGGGGGCGGAGACATGGCGCGTAGGGACGGGGCGCATAAGGACGGGGCGCGCAAAAAGACGCTCCGGGTCTCCCTGACGCGGAGCCTGATCGGCAGATTGCGCTCCCACAAGGCCTGCGTCCAAGGTCTGGGGCTGCGCCGGATCGGGCAGACGGTCGAGGTGCTGGATACCCCCGAGAACAGGGGCATGATTCGCAAAGCGCATTACCTGCTTGCGGTGGAGGAGCCATGCGCCTGAATACGTTGCGCCCGGGCGCGGGCGCCCGCCGGCGGCGGCGGCGGGTGGGCCGCGGCGCCGGTTCCGGCATGGGCAAGACCTGCGGCCGCGGGCACAAGGGGCAGAAGTCCCGTGCCGGCGGCGGGCCGGGCCGCGGCTTCGAGGGCGGGCAGATGCCTTTGCAGCGGCGCCTGCCGAAGGTGGGATTTCGTTCCCGCCGGGGCCGGTTCGACGCCGAGCTGCGCCTGGACCGCATTGCCGCGCTGGCGGATGTCGAGGAGCTGACGATCGAGACACTGCGGAAACAAGGGCTGATCGGTCGGCGGGTGCGCCGGGTGAAAGTGATCGCATCCGGTTCCGTGGATAAGCCGTTGAAGCTGTCCGGCATCCGGACGAGCAAGGGCGCGCGGGCGGCGATCGAAGCCGCCGGCGGCAGCGTGGCGGAGTAGTCATGGCGGCGAATCTGGCAGTAGCGCGCGGCCTGGGCGAACTCGGCAAGCTGGGCGAACTCAGGAGCCGACTGTTGTTCGTGTTGTTCGCGCTGTTGGTTTACAAGGTGTTCACCCACGTGCCGGTGCCCGGGATCAACCCGGTCGCCCTGGCGGACTTCCTGCGCCAGAACCAGGGAACGATTCTCGACATGTTCAACATGTTCTCGGGCGGCGCCCTGCAGCGGTTCTCCGTCTGTACCCTGGGCGTGGTCCCCTACATCACCGCTTCCATCATCATGCAAATGTTCTCTGCGATCGATCCGCGCCTGAAGCAGTTGCGCAAAGAAGGCGAATCCGGGCGGCGCAAGATCGTCAGATATACTCGTTACCTGACGGTGCTGTTGGCCAGCTTCCAGGCGCTGGCCGTGTCCATTGGTTTGGAGAGCCAGCAGACTCCCGGCGGCTCGGTGGTCGTCGAGCCGGGGCTCGGGTTCCGGGTCACCGCCACGATCTCCCTGGTTACCGGCACCATGTTTTTAATGTGGCTGGGGGAGCAGATCACGGAGCGGGGCATCGGCAACGGCATATCCATGATCATTTTCGCCGGCATCGTATCCGGCTTGCCGGCGGCGGTGGGCGGCACGATGGAGCTGGCCCGCACGGGAGAGCTGAGCATCCTGCTGGTGATCGGCCTGTTCGTCCTGGTGGTCGGCGTGACCGGCTTCGTGGTTTTTGTCGAGATGAGCCAGCGGCGCATCCCGGTGAATTACGCCCGGCGGCAGATCGGCCGCCGGGTCATGGCGGGGCAGGCCAGCCATCTCCCCTTGAAACTGAATACTTCCGGCGTCATTCCGCCGATCTTCGCCTCCAGCCTGATCCTGTTTCCTTCCACGGTGGCCGGCTTGTTTGGCGAGAGTCCGGGCATGCAGTGGTTGCGCGACCTCTCCACGGTGTTGCAGCCGGGGAACCCGCTGTATATCGCCGTGTTTTCCGCCGGCATCTTTTTCTTCTGCTTCTTTTATACCGCCTTGATCTTCGATTCGCGGGAGATCGCCGAGAACCTGAAGAAGACGGGCGCCTTCGTCCCGGGCATGAGGCCGGGGGAGCAGACCGCCCAGTACCTGGACACCGTGCTGACCCGGCTTACTATGGCGGGCGCGATTTACATCACCCTGGTTTGTCTGCTCCCCGAATTCCTGATATTGCGGATCGGGGTGCCGTTTTATTTCGGCGGCACGTCGCTGTTGATCATCGTGGTGGTGGTGATTGATTTTATGGCGCAGGCGCAGACCCACATGATGTCGCACCAGTACGAGGGCCTGCTGCGCAAGGCGCACCTTCGGGGCCGGCGGAGCTGAGGCATGGCGACGGAGGAACGCAGATGAAGGTACGGGCTTCGGTCAAGAAGATTTGCAGGGAGTGCAAGATCGTCAAAAGGAAGGGAGTCATTCGGGTGATATGCCGCGACCCCCGCCATAAGCAGCGGCAGGGGTAGCCGGCGGTTCCTGGAGGATACAGCAAGTGGCAAGAATCGCGGGAGTCAACCTGCCGGAAAATAAGCACCTGCAAGTGGTGCTGACGCATATCTACGGCATCGGGCGGGCGCGGGCAGCGCAGATCTGCACGGCGGCCGGGGTCAAGCCCGGCGCCGTGCTTGCGGATCTGCCGGAGAGCCAGCGCGACCGGTTGCGGGCCGAAATCGAGAAGCACCCGATCGAAGGGGACGTCAGGCGCCAGTTGACCATGAACATCAAGAGGCTGATGGATATCGGCTGCTACCGGGGCATCCGGCACCGGAAAGGGCTCCCGGTGCGGGGGCAGAGGACCCGGACGAATGCGAGGACGAGGAAGGGCCCGTGCCGGCCCGTGAAGCGGTAGCGGCCGGGTTTCGAGGAGGCGGGTATTGGTATGGCTGAAAAGAGCAAGAAGAGGAAGAAACGAGCCAAGGGCAGTCCGGTGCTGGACGGCATCGCGCACATCCAGGCGTCGTTCAACAACACCTGCGTTACGATTACCGACCGGCAGGGCAACGCTATCGCATGGGCGACTGCCGGCGGCAGCGGCTTTCGCGGCTCGCGCAAGGGCACTCCTTTCGCCGCCCAGATCACGTCCCAGAAGGCGGGCAAACTGGCGCAGGAATGCGGCGTTAAAACGCTGGAAGTGCGCGTCAAGGGGCCGGGTCCGGGGCGCGAATCGGCCGTGCGCGCCCTGAACGCGCTGGGATTGAAGATCACCAGCATTACCGACGTGACCCCGTTGCCCCACAATGGCTGCCGCCCGCCGAAGCGGCGCCGGGTCTGAACGGGAGGCAGGGAAGATGGCAAGGTACAGAGGCCCGACATGCAAGCTGAGCCGGCGCGAAGGCACGGACCTGCTCCTCAAGAGCAGGACCCGACAGATTGAAACCAAGTGCAATATAGACAAGCCGCCCGGTCAGCACGGCGTATCCCAGCGGCGGCGGCCCTCGGACTACGCGCTGCAATTGCGCGAGAAGCAGAAGTTGCGCCGCATGTACTGCGTGCTGGAGCGGCAGTTCCGCCGTTACTATTTCGAGGCGGTTCGGCGCAAGGGCGCCACCGGAGAGAACCTGCTGAAACTTCTGGAGAGCCGCCTGGACAACATCGTATATCGCATGGGTTTCGGCAGCACCCGCAACGAGGCGCGGCAGTTGGTCAGTCACAAGTCCATTACGGTGAACGACCGGGTGGTCAACATCGCCTCGTACGAGGTGAAACCGGGCGACATCATCCAGGTCCGGGAGAAGAGCCGCCAGCAGCTGCGGATCCAATATGCCCTCAAGTGCGCCGAGGAGCTGGGGTTCCCGGATTGGCTGACTGTGGACACGGAAAAGAAATCCGGCGTCTTCCAGCGGCTGCCCGCGCGCAGCGACCTGCCGGACGACATCAACGAGAATCTGGTGATCGAGTTGTATTCCAAGTAAAGGAGAGGTGGCAAAACCGTGGAAAAATTTAGCGCGGCAATCTTGAAGCCAAAAAATATCCGGTGCATACAGGACGGCGCCCACAAGGCGCGCATAGTCATCGAACCGCTGGACAGGGGTTTCGGATACACTCTGGGGAATGCCTTGCGCAGAGTGCTGCTTTCCTCCATGGAGGGGTGCGCGATCGTGGAGGCCCAGGTAGAGAATGTCCTGCACGAGTACACTGCCATCGAGGGAGTCCAGGAAGACGTGACGGACATCATGCTGAACCTGAAGGAGGTGGCCATCCGCCTGCATTCGAAGGACGAAGCGTCGTTCGCGTTGAGCAAAAAGGGCCCCGGCGCGATGCGGGCGGGGGACATATCGGTGGGGCATGACGGCGAGGTGATGAACCCGGACCACGTCATCGCCAGTCTCACCAAGCCGGTAGAGTTGAAGATGGAAGTGCGGGTGGCGCGAGGCAGGGGCTATCACCCCGCCATGTCCGAGTCCGACCCGGATGGCGAATCGGTCATCGGGCGCATGAAGTTGGACGCCTCTTTCAGCCCGATCCGCAGGGTGGCCTACGATGTGCAGCGGGCCCGCGTCGAGCGGCGCACGGACCTGGACAAGTTAACGCTGGAAATAGAAACCGACGGCACGATCGCCCCGGGGCAGGCACTGAGCAAGGCTTCCGGCATCCTGATTGACCAGTTCGCGATGTTTGCGGATTTGTCGAAGGAGCGGGACGAGGAGTCCCGCCCCGAGGAGGAGAAGACGGATGCCGACCAGCTCCTGGCTCTGCCGGTGGACGATCTGGACCTGACCGTGCGTTCCGCGAACCGCCTCAAGGGATACGATATTCACTATATCGCGGACCTGGTCGGCAAGTCGGAGAGCGAGCTTCTGCAGACCCCGAATCTGGGGAAGAAATCCCTGACCGAGATCAAGGAAGCGCTGGCGGCAAAGGGACTGTCGCTCGGTATGAGCCAGGCTGGCGCCGCAACGGAGAAAGACCGGAAATAACCGGCGCCCGGGGGAGGAGGCTACAGCATGAGACATGGTCATTCCGGTCGCCGGCTGAACCGCACCGGCGCCCACTTGCGGCTGATGTTCAGGAACATGAGCGTGTCCCTGTTTTTGCACGAGCGCATCAGGACCACCCTGGCGAAGGCGAAGGAATTGCGCCGCTACGCAGAGCCCCTGATCACGGCGGCCGCCAGGAATGACACGGTGGCGGGCCGGCGTCTGGCCTTCGCCCGGCTCAGGGACAATGAGGCGGTCTGGAAGCTGTTCGCGGAGTTGGGTCCCCGGTACAAGGACCGCCCCGGAGGTTATATCCGCATCCTGAAGATAGGCCACCGGCATGGAGACGCGGCCCCCATGGCGTGGGTGGAGTTGGTGGATGCGAAGCCGCCGGAGGAGGCTGAGGGCGGCGAGGCGAAGGGCGCGGTGGAGGCGCTGGAGGCAAAAGACTGA
>JAPPQA010000182.1 GCA_028817255.1 Gammaproteobacteria bacterium
CGTACAGCAGCAGCGGCCCGAGTACCGCGGCGGCCAGCGCCGCTGCGTCGCCGCCGTGCCTGAAAAAAGGCGCGGGCAGGAATCTGAACGCGCTAAGCGGAGATCGCAGCCGCTGCGCTATCGCCTGCTTCCCCATGGGCGTCCCGGCAGCTCGGCGCGATGTTAATCTTCGTGGCTCCCCGACGCTCCGGCAACGTTCTCCAGGCTCCCGGCCGGGGCGTGCTTGTCATCCGAATGCAGGCGATACACGTACAGATTCGCCGTCAGAAAATTGACGACGCCGCCAAGGACAACGCCGCAAACGAGCGCCAACAACCGGTAGTCGGAAAAGACGGGGACAAAGGAGGTCAAGACAATGTAAGTGCCGTAGCTCACGCCGAATCCGAGCAGGCTGCTGGCTACGAACCCGGCCCATTGGCGCGCGCACGGGCGATGGCTGCGCCCGCTGAAAGACAAATTTCGATTGAGCCACCAGTTCCAGGTGACCGCCGGCCAGAACGATATAAACCGCGCCAGGCGGTGCCCCAGGCCAAGCCATTGCAGGCACAGGTAGCAGACTACATCAACGATAAAACCGCTGGCGCCCACGAAACCGAAGTACAGCATCCGCAACAAGTCCCCGAACCGGTGCAGATACAGGCGGTGCAAATGACGCAGATAGTCGAATCTCTGCCGCCAACCCATCTTGCTGTCGCCCCGGTCCCGGTCTTGAAATTCATAGGGCACCTCTTTGAGCCGCGGCTGCAGGCGCACCATGAGCTCGAGCGCGATCTTGTAGCCGACGGGGCGCAGCGTACTCGGTTCTGGGCCCGGCCCCGGAAGCAGCCGGCGGCGAATCGCGAAGAACCCCGACATGGGATCGGAGCAATTCACGAGCGGCAGCGTCAACACGGTCGCCAGGCGCGAATTCAGAAAGCGCCACAGACCCCACGCGCGCCCGAAGGAGCCGCCGGAAACGTAGCGGCTGCCGATCGCCATGTCGCAGTCGCCATCCAGGGCGGCAAGCAGGTCCGGGATGCGTTCGGGAGGGTGCGACAGGTCGGCATCCATCACGACCACCCGCTCGCAACGGCTGAGCCGGAGCCCCTGCAACACCGCGAGAGACAGGTCCCGGGGCACAGCGCGGCGCACCTCCATGCGCACCGGCAGGCGCCGCGCCAATTCCGCGACGACGGCCTCGCTGCCATCGCCCGAGTCGTCGTCAATCAGCAGCAACTCCCACTCGATTCCGCTCCCGGACAGGGCGGCGCGTATTCGTTCGGCCAAGGTCGGGATGTTCGCCGCCTCGCGAAAGGTCGGCACGACTATGGATACCTCCCGGGGGCGCGCGCCGCGGGCAGAACCTTGCATGGTCACCCGACCGCCGGCCGCCCGGCGCCAGCAGTCCGTTGCGGCGCCCGCGCGCCTTCGGGCATCGCGCGGCTCTCCCGGTTCGCGGCGGCCGGTTCGCGGCGGCGTTGGCGCGCGCCGGCAAGGAACGCAGGAGCGGCGCAATGCCGGCGCCGCCCGGCAGGCAGGGGAGTTCGGGTAACGCCGCCCCCCCTCACGCGGGTTCTCGCAATTCCTGTTCCGCCTCCGTCAGGCTGTTGACGAAGGCCTCGCGGCCGAACAGGCTCTCGGAATATTTCTTGATGCTTCTCCGCGCCAACAGCGGCAGCTTGATCCCGTAATGCGGGAGACGCCACAGCAAGGGGGCCATGCAACAGTCGGCCAGAGTGTATTCGTCGGACATGAAATAAGGCTTCCTGGAGAACACGCCGGCAAGGGCGGCGAGGTGTTCCCGCAGCACCTTGCGCGCATCGGCGGCGGCAATCTCGTTCTCTTCGTTCAATCTTACCGTCAATTGATAGAGGTCGCGCATGACACGGTACCGCAACTGGCGGTTATGCGCCCTGGCGACGGGGTCCACGGGCATCAAGGGCGGGTAGGGGAAGCGTTCGTCCAGATACTCGGCCATGATCTGGGGCTCGTACAATGCCAGGTCGCGGTCCACCAAAGTGAGGATGCCGTCATATGGGTTGCGTTCCGCCACCGCCTCCGGGATCTCGTTCTCGACCAGGACGATCTCCACTTCCACGTTCTTCTCTTCGAGGACGATGCGCACCATATGGTCTATGGGGTGATCGGGTCTGGAGTAAAGTTTCATCGTGGACATGTACGTTACCGGATAAGGCGACGGCGCGCAGGCAAAATGCCCCGGCGGCGGCAAGGCTCCATGCCGACGTGCGGAACTATTTTATGTCGCGCCAATATTCTCTTTTCAGCAGGTAGGTAACGATAACCAGGAGCAAGAGGTAGAAACTGACCCAGGCGCCGACGCGGCGGCGGCTTTGCTGGATCGGTTCCGAAAGGTACACCAGAAAGTTCACCAGGTCTGCCGCCAGCTCCTTGTATTCCCGCTCGTCCAGGGTGCCGGGCCGCACCAGTTCCAGCCGTTCGATGACCTGCCGCTCCTTGCCCTGCGCGTCCAACACCTTCCGGTAAACGGGCTGTTGCGCCCCCTGCAGCTCCCATAGCACGTGCGGCATGGCAGTATCCCGGAACACCAGGTTGTTGGTGCCGAAAGGGCGGCCGGGGTCTTCGTAGAAGGTCAGCAGATACGTGTACAGCCAATCCGCCCCGCGCGAGCGCGCGACCAGGGAAAGGTCGGGGGGCGCGACCCCGAAGTACTGGGTGCCGGCCGCCTCGCTCATGGCGTTAGCCATGGTGTCTCCCGGGTTGTCGGTGCCGAACATAAAGTTCTCCCGCAGCGCCTGCTCCGGTATTCGCAAATCCCGGGCCAGCCTCTGATAGCGCATGTAGGCGGCGGCGTGGCAACCGGCGCAATAATTGACGAATACGTGCGCGCCTCTTTGCAACGAGCGGATATCGGACAGGGAGACGCTGGCCTCCATGAGGTTCCGATCCGCGGATGCCGCCAGGACTCCCCCCGGGAAAGCGAGCAGCAAAAGAGCCGGAAGCGACGCAACGCTCCGGAGGCGCCTCGCCGGCTTCATCGGCAGACCACCCGCTCCGGGGGGTTCCGCACCGGGTCCCACTTGCTGTAGAAGGGCATCAGAAAAAAGAACAGGAAGTAAATGACCGTGAAGAACCGGGACATAATGGTGTAGAGCGGCGTGACGGGCTGTATGCCCAGCCAGCCGAGGAACAGGAAGCTAACCACAAAACAGGCCAGTGCCGCGCGGAACATCCAGCCCCGGTAGCGTATGGAACGGACCGGGCTGCGGTCCAGCCACGGCAACAGGAACAACAAAAAGACGGCGACGCCCATGGCCACTACGCCGAAGAGCTTGTCCGGCACGGCGCGCAGGATGGAGTAGAAGGGCGTGAAGTACCATACCGGGGCGATGTGCTCGGGCGTCTTGAGCGGGTTGGCCGGCTCGAAGTTGGCGGGTTCCAGGAAATACCCCCCCATCTCCGGGGCGAAAAACAGCACCAACGAGAACAGCAACAGGAACACGGAGGCCCCGAAGATGTCTTTCACCGTGTAGTAAGGGTGGAAGGGGATGCCGTCGAGGGGGACTCCGTCCTGCCCCTTTTTGTCCTTGATCTCGATCCCGTCGGGGTTGTTGGAACCGGTCTCGTGCAGCGCCAGGATGTGCAGGCCCACGATCGCCAGCAGCATCAGGGGAATGGCGATCACGTGCAGCGAGAAGAAACGGTTCAGGGTGACATCGGAAACCTCGAAGTCGCCGCGAATCCACAGTGCCAGGTCGTCGCCGATCACCGGCACCGCGCTGAACAGCGAGATGATGACCTGCGCCCCCCAGTAGGACATCTGGCCCCAGGGGAGCAGGTAGCCGAAGAACGCCTCGGCCATCAGCAGAAGGTATGCGAACATCCCCAGGATCCAGGTCAACTCGCGCGGCGACTTGTAGGAGCCGTACAGGAGCGCGCGGAACATATGCAGATAAACGACGATGAAGAAAGCCGAGGCGCCGGTGGAGTGGAGGTAGCGAACCAGCCATCCCCAGGAGACGTCGCGCATGATGTATTCCACCGAGGCGAAGGCCAGGTCGGCGGCGGGCTTGTAGTTCATGGTCAGCCAGATCCCGGTGACCAGCTGCATTACCAGCACCAGAAGCGACAGCGCGCCAAAGAAGTACCAGAAATTGAAGTTCTTCGGGGCGTAGTAGCGGGCGAGGTGCTCGTTCCACAGGCGGCTCAGAGGAAAGCGGAGATCGATCCACTTCAGCGCATGGGAGAAGAGTCTGTCAGCGCGGAGCATCGTCTTCAGGCCACTTCGGCGTCTTCGCCAATCCGGATGCGAGTGTCGCTCAGGAACCGATAACTGGGCACGACCAGGTTGTTGGGCTGTGCCGGAACTCCCTTGTAAACGCGCCCGGCCAGATCGAAGCGCGAACCATGGCAGGGACAGAGAAAGCCGCCCTTCCAGGGCTCTTCGAAGGAGTGCGGGTCTTCCGGGCGCAGATATACCGGCGAGCAGCCCAGGTGGGTGCAGCGGCCTACGATCACCAGGTATTCGGGGCGCCGCGAACGGTGCGGGTTATGGGCGTATTCCGGCTGATTGTCGTACTCCGAGCCGGGGTCGCTGAGCGCCTCGTCGAGACTGCCGAGGGCGTCCAGCATCTCCGGGGCGCGGTGCAGCACCCATACCGGCTTGCCGCGCCATTCCACCACACGCAATTCGCCAGGCTGAAGCCCGCCGATATCCACGTCCACCGGGCGGCCGATGACCCGGGTCCTGGCGCTGGGCATCATCATGGAGAGAAAAGGCAATGCGGCCGCCGCGACCCCCGCGCCCCCGAGAACAGTGGCCACTGTGGTCAGAAATCTCCGCCGGTTCCGGTAGAAGTCGTTTTCCGTCTCGTTTTCCGTCGTCATTTCGCGCCCCCTATTTCGCGCCCTCCGCGCTCCCTGAAACGAAAATGCCATTATAACAGATTGCGCCCCCGGTTCCCGCCCCGCCATTCCCATGCCCCCACCTCGCCATTCCCGCGCAGAGCTTGCCCCTGGCTTGAACAGGGGCGGGAATCCAGC
>JAPPQA010000183.1 GCA_028817255.1 Gammaproteobacteria bacterium
CCGTGGACGCCATGGCGCGTATTGTAGTCCCGCTCCGGTCGCCGTGCACGGACGCGCCCCCCAACCCGCTATTCCTGCGCATCACTCCCCCCTTAAGGAGGAGTCGCCGCCGCCAAGCCTTCTCTTCTCCCATCACTCCCTCCTTTACGCCTGAGGGGGAGTCGGCAAGACGAGGGCGGAGCCCGAAGTCGCGCCGGTGGGGGGAACATCGTCGCCTCCTCCCCCGCCGACGGACACGCAGCCGCCCCTGCCGCTTTCCCCCCACCGCGGCAGCCGCGCCTGGCGGCTTGGCTGCTGCGACTCCCCCTCAAGGGGGGGAGTGATGGGAAAAATAAGGCGAAAGCGGGAATAGCGGAATAAGAGCCGCTTTGCTTCCCTTCGATTGCGTAACGGCTTGATATTCTTTTGCGTCGGTTGACTCTGTACCCGGCTGGGCATACACTGCCGCTTCATCTTCGCAGGAAGCGACTGGTCTTGGGACCAGAGGTAAAAAGGGCAACCGCCGACACTGCGGTGTGAGGTGTAGGAAGTCTTTACTTATGTGCGGAATTGCCGGAATTATCCATGAAGGCCAAGTCGCCGATATTGGTCGGGAGATGACGGATATGTTGCAGGCTCTCCGGCACCGGGGGCCGGATTCCGTGGGCTTCGCTCTCTATGGGCAGAACGGCATGGGCGACAGCGATTACATAGGTCGCTTTAAGATTGCCGAACAGGAGGATTTGGTCAGCGGTTTCGCCATCCGCAACCAGATCTCCGAACGTAAGGCGGAGGCAGACAAACGCTTCGAGGAATTAGGCGCGAAGGTCCGGGACCGGCAGCAGGCGACCGAGTACGCCTTCCGCTACAATTTCTCTTTCCCGGGCGACCTGCGTCAACTCATTGATTATATTGAGGACATCGAAGGCGTCGAGTTCCTTTCCCTGGGCCACACGCTTGAACTGGTCAAGGATCTGGGCGACGCCCGCACCGTTTGCGATTCCTACCGTCTCGGCGCCTTCCGCGGTACGCATGCGCTCGGGCACACGCGCATGGCGACAGAATCGGACGTGAGCATCCGCGCCGCGCATCCTTACTGGGCCTATCCGTTCTCCGACGTCGCGGTTGTTCATAACGGCCAACTGACCAATTACTGGAGCAAGCGTCGCGATCTGGAGCGCCGCGGGCACCGCTTCATGTCCGACTGCGACTCGGAGTTGATCGCAGTCTATATCGCTGAACGCATAGACCGTGGCGGCGATCTTAAAAGCGCCATGAAAGATTCCATAGAAGAGCTGGATGGAGTGTTCACCTACCTGGTGGCCACGGCGGACCAACTTGGAATGGCCAAGGACACGATGGCCGCCAAGCCCATGGTGGTGTTCGAGGGCAAGGGCACGGTCGTGCTGGCCTCGGAGGAGATCGCGATCCGCAGCGTCTTCCCGCAGGAGATTGACAGCTACGATCCATATGACGGCGATGTGAAAATCTGGACGACCGGGAAACAAACCGCGGAAGGTGCAGGCAATGGCAGATAGCGCTGCAGGCGCTGGCGCCGCCCATGTCTCCCACGGCATGGGTTTGCATACGGAGCGTCTCGCGGGCCGCACCCAGCAAATCTATTTCTCCGCTGAGGAAGAGGAAAACTTTGCCCATCCTTATGCCTACGAGGTGGATTTCGACAAGGGCGCATCCATAGACGCCGAAACCCTGAGCGCGAAGCAGATTAACCTCAAGATCCGCGAGGCAATGCAGCAGGGTTGCGGCGCCGTCCAGGTGCGCAATCCCCTGGGCAAACACTCCTTGGGGGTAGGCATCCTGAACCGCCTGCGCCTTGAGTTCCATGGCAGCTTGGGCTATTTCGCCTGCGGCCTGATTGACGGCCCCAATGTACGGATCAGCGGCAGGGTAGGCTGGTCCTGCGGCGAGAACATGATGGCCGGCACGATCATAATCGAGAAGAATGCCGGTTCGCAGTTCGGGGCCGCGGTCCGCGGCGGCGACCTGGTCTGCAAAGGCAGCGTGGGCTCGCGGACCGGCATCAACCAGAAGGGCGGCACCATTATCGTTGGCGGCGACACCGGCGCCTTCACCGGTTTTATGATGCAGCGCGGGCGCATGATCATCCTTGGCGACGCCAGCCAGAATCTCGGCGATTCCATGTACGACGGCACTATCTTCATCTCAGGCCGAATCCACAGCCTCGGCGTGGACGCGGTAGCGGACGAGATGACGGCGCTTGAGGCGGAATGGGTGCGGCACAAGCTGGCGCTCTACGGCATGGCGCCGCCCGGCAGGGTGGAAGACATGACCAAGGTCGTGTCCGGGAAGCAACTCTGGAATTACGATAATCTGGAGCCGGCGGAAAAGAAGCTGATTCTCTAACTTGGCGCGGGACGGGACTTTGCAGGCGTTGCAGGCATATATCGGGAGGCGACGATGACAGGGCCAAAGGATAAACCCGGCGATAGACACCGTTTGGGCGGAAGTTTCCTGTTTACGTCCGAGGTGATCAACGACATCCATGTGAAGTCTGAACTCGGTCGCTACCGTATGCGGGGGTTTTCCATCTTCAAGAAGATCCCCACTTGGGACGATCTGACCTTTTTGCCGGGCACGCTGACACGCTTCGTGATCGAGGGTTACCGCGAGAAGTGCGTCACCAAAACGGTGATCGGCCCCAAGGCCGTGCGGCCGCTAGAGCTGGACATCCCGGTGTACGTCACTGGCATGAGTTTCGGCGCATTGAGCTACGAGGCCAAGACCGCGCTGGCGCGGGGCGCGACCATGGCGGGGACCGCCACCTGTTCGGGCGAGGGCGGCATGATCCCCGACGAGCGGCGCTACTCGGAGAAGTGGTTCTACCAGTGTATTCAGTCCCGTTACGGCTTTAACTCGCAACATCTGCGGCTTGCCGACGCCGTGGAGTTCTTTATCGGGCAGGGTTGCAAGGTCGGGCTCGGCGGGCATCTGATGGGCCAGAAGGTGACCGATCAAGTCGCCGAGATGCGTTCGTTGCCCGCTGGCATAGACCAGCGCTCCCCGGCCCGCCACCCCGACTGGCTGGGGCCGGACGACCTGGCGATCAAGATCGAAGAGATCCGGGAGGCGACGAACTGGGAGATTCCCATCCAGCTGAAACTTGGCGCGGCCCGCGTTTATGACGATGTGCGCATGGCGGCCAAGACCGGCCCGGACAGCATCTACATAGACGGCATGGAGGGCGGCACTGGCGCCGGTCCCCACATTGCCACCGAGGAGACCGGCGTCCCTGGCATCGCCGCGATACGGCAGGCGCGCCGCGCACTGGACGATGTAGGTAAGTCCGGAGACATCTCTCTGGTTTATGCGGGCGGCATTCGCAACGGCGGCGACGTCGCCAAAGCGCTGGCGCTGGGCGCCGACGCGGTGGCTGTCGGCCACTCGGTACTGATGGCGCTGAATTGCAACAAAGATATACCCGAGGCCGACTTTGAGCAGGAAATCGGCGTCCCTGCCAACCATTGTTACCACTGCCATACTGGGCGTTGCCCGGTAGGCATCGCCACTCAGGACCCCAGGTTGCGGGCCCGGCTGGACCCTGACAAGGCCGCCGAACGCGTCTATAACTTCCTGCACTGCTTGGCGATCGAGTGCCAGATGCTGGCTCGCGCCTGCGGTAAGACCAACGTCCATTCGCTGGAGCCGGAAGACCTGGCGGCGCTTACGATGGAGGCGTCGGCGCTGGCGCAAGTGCCCCTGGCCGGCTCCCAATACACGGTCGGGCGCCCCGACATGAAACGGTTCTAGGGTCATGTCCGACAACGACGCACCCAATCGCCCGCAGGAGGTGGACCGCCACCTCGAAGGCCAGGGGCTCGAGACCGAGCGCGAAGCCGAGATCGGTCAGCACATCGGTTACCGCTATGACGTCAATTTGGTGCCGGATATGGGCCGGCTCAGGCCCTTCCTCAAGCAGTATATTGAATTTATGGGCTGGCAGGACCTGAACTGGCTGGAGGATGTGCACATGGGTTATGAGGAAGGCCGCGCCGCGGTTTTTGATCGCAATATTAACGGCTGGATCACCGTTCCCGATGGCATGACATTGCCAGACAAGCAACAGGACCGTGATATGCTCGCGCGCGAATTGCTGGTCAAATTCCAGATGTCGCGGAAGCATCCGCTGGTGGAACTTCGCAAGGCATATTCCAAGTTCGAGTAGCTTCAACAGCTCCATGTTCCCCAGCCGCAGAAAGTATGTGATCGTAGGTGCGGGCATTCATGGATTGAGCACTGCCTATCACTTGGCGCAATTGTTGAAGGCCAAAGGCCGCGGCGACGGGCGCGACATCGTAATTCTGGACAAGCGGGGTGTCGCAGCGGGGGCGTCGGGAATCGCCTGTGGCGTGATCCGCAACAATTATTATCAGCCTGCCATGCGTGAATTGATGGCACATAGCGTGCAGCTTTGGGAGAGCGATCCCGAGGCATACAGTTATCATCCGGTAGGCTATATCCAGCTGGGGCCCAAGGCGATGCGTGAGGACATCGCCGGCATTGCCCGGGAGCAGGAGGAGATCGGTTATGAATCAGCCTTTGTGGAAGGAGAGCGGGTCTGTGCCCGGTACATGAAGGGGCTCTTCCACGACTGGCGAGCGCAGGGGATCTGCGCTCTCCTGCATGAGAAGCGCGGCGGTTATGCCAACAGCATGCGCTCTATGCAGGGGCTTGCCGCCAAGGCTGTTTCGGAGGGCGTGGAGATCCTTTCCGGGGCGACGGTGCAGGGCTTTGCGAGCAACGGCGGAGCAGTGACGGCAGTGAAGACGGACCGCGGCCAAATTCATTGCGATTACGTCGTTATCGGGGCCGGGCCTTGGGTCCCCAGGCTGTGGCAAATGCTGGAGTTGCCTGTTTCCGTGCCTGTGCGGGACGCGCAGGGCCAGCTACGCGAGCGCCCGATGTGGAAGTTCTGGGCCCTGCAGGAAGGGACGCTGGGCATGCCTCCAGACTGCTTGAAAACCAACGACGGCGCGATGCCTCCGGTGATTCACCTGGACTCCAATGCCCCCCTGTATGCTGACGATGACGGCAGCATCATTAAAGAATGCATGTGGGGCATCTACTATAAACCCGACTTCCACTGCGGCGGCATACAGGGGGGCGCGGCTCCCTGTGCCCTGGATGAAGCGCCGGAGGACGTGCGCATCGATCCCTACGGCGTCGAGTCGCCAGACTATGTGGTGGACCGCAATTTCGCACGGATGTGGGTATCGGCACTAGCGCACTGCCACAGCCGCTTCGAGGGCGCCCTGCCCAAGTACCGGGACGAACCCTCCGGCGGTATTGGCGCCTTCACGCCCGACAATTTCCCCGTGTTCGACGTATTCCGTGAGAACTGCTACGTCATCGCCGATTCCAACCACGGCTACAAGATGCTCGGCGTGGGCAAACTGGTTGCCGAAGAGATCGGAGGCGAACCGAGCCGGCTACTGGCGCCGTTCCGCTACTCGCGCTATGCCGAAGGCCGATTGCATCCTTCGTCGCATAGTCCGTTTCCCTGGAGTTGAGGACGCCCTGGTGCATCCTGGAAACGCAGAACCGTCAATGATGCATGCCCGCATGGCCCGCGGCCCATGTTTCCCGGCCACTTTATTATTCGCTGCGGTCGCCCGCACGGCGAAAAGACAAGGGCGCCGTGCTGGCATTGCAAAGGCAAGCCCGGCTCCGGGTTGGCCGTAATCTTTATCTCTGTCGGGAGGAGGAAACCATGGCTACCGATCTTGAAAACTACGTCAACCGGCCAGGGCGCGAGGACCTCGTGAGGCAGGTACGCGAGAAGATCACAGAACTGGGAATCACCTACATCTACTATCAATTCGTCTCTGTCACGGGTCGGATCGTCGGCAAGGGCATTCCGGCCGACCATTGGGAGCGGACTGCCGAACGCGGCTTTCAACTGGTTTATGGCGCCACCGCCAATCTGTTCGTGGATCGCCTGGGAAACTACATCGGCTACGGGCCGGAGGCGCCCGAGCTCGTAGGCATTCCCGACCCGGAAACCTTCTGCCAATTGCCATGGGATAAACGTGTGGCTCGGGTCTTCTGTACCTGCTTCCGCAACCGTGAGGAAAAGGAGAACCCAGGCGCCTTTCTTACCTCCGACTGCCGCGGCAACCTGCGCCGTATCCACCAGGAGTTCCAGGACGCGCATGACGGGTTGCACCTGCGCCACGGCATGGAGCCGGAAATGATGTGGCTGACCCGGGATGCGGAGGGCAAGCCCAGCGGCGGTTTCTCCAAGCCTTACTGCTACCACATAGACCAGTTTGAGAGCCTGCGCCCAGTATTCCTGCGGGCGATCGAGTATTCCCGCGCCATGGGGCTGGACATGATCCAGGGCGACCACGAGGATGCCCCAGGGCAGTTGGAGCTCAATTTTACCTTCGACGACTGTCTGCGAACCTGTGACCGGCTGACGACGTATCGCCAGATCTGCGCCCAGGTCGCGCGTGAGCACAATTTGATCGCTTGCTTCATGTCCAAACCTTTCATGGGCGTTTCCGCCAGCGGTTGCCACACCAACATCTCCCTGTGGACCGGCGGCCAGGAGAAGGTCAATCGGCTGGACAATGATCCGTTGCCGGGCATGGAGGGAAATTTCACCTACTTCGAGGCTGGAGAAAATAAGTTCTCCCCGGAGGGTGCAGACCCGCAGATACCAGGGCAAATTGGTCTGTACGCGATTGGCGGCGTCATGGAACATCTGGACGCCCTGACCGCGCTGGGCTGCTCAACCGTAAACTCCTACCGACGCCTGTGGGATACCGGCTTTTGGGCGCCCGTGTACAAGGACTGGGGATACCAGAACCGCACCACGGCGTTGCGCATATCGGCGCCAGGGCGTTTCGAATACCGGGCTGTGGACTCAATGGTAAACCCCTACCTGCTCTGCGCCGGCCTGCTGCGATCTTTCGCAGACGGCATTGCTCGCAAAATCGATCCCGGCAAACCCGAGACCCGCAATATCTACGAGGCTATGGAACAGGGCAAGCAGATCAAGAAACTGCCGATGTTTCTGGGCGAGGCCTTGGACCGCCTCGAACAGGACGAAACGATACGCCAGGCGCTACCGGGCGACATGTACCGGGTGTTTATGCACTACAAACGGGATGAGTGGGAAAAATATATGGCCACCGTAACGCAATGGGATGTGGACACCTACATAGACTGTCTGCCGTGACGGAGCCTGCCGCCCGGCGGGCCGGCGGCGGGGCAGGCCGGGACACCAGTGAAGAAATCCCCGGCGCGCCCATAGCGGATGCTGTTGCGACGCGCCTGCGGGAGGATTTTATTGGCTGGCAGTGTCGCATCCGGCAATATGCGATGCGGCGGCAGGGGGGGCGGCCCTCGCCGGGCATGACCCCCGCCCTCGTCGTGGATGGCGAGGAGCTGGCGCGGATCGTCGTGCTGTTGAATCGCCGCGACTCGGAAGAGCTGGCCCTGGAGTTTCGCTTCCTGTTTCAGCGCACCCACGACCAGGAGCGGCGCCGCGCCGACGTCGTCGCGGCGATGGCCGCCAGTTTCTTTCAGCAACCCGGCGAATTCTCAGACACTCTGAGCGCTTTGTTCTTTCCCGGCTTCGGCCCGTTCAAGCGCCTGCTCGGCGGCGGCGCCGTCGGCCTGCGATTCGAGCAGCATAATCGCCGTTACTGCCTGCCATGTGCCGTGCGCCGCTTGGACGAAGGCCACTCGCTCTACCGCTTCGCTTACTGGCATAATCTGTTGTTCAACCCCAATATTCCTCCCGGGATCAGCGTTCTCGCCTTTGCGCCCGACTGGGCAGGCGCCACCGCCGGCCTCGCAAACGCGGGGCGCGAGTGAGCGCCGTGTCCGCTACCGGGGGTTGCCTGTGCGGCGCTGTACGTTACCGGGCGCCGCGGGCATCCCTGCAAGGCATCGTTATTTGCCACTGTGGCCAGTGCCGGCGCTTTCACGGCCACTGTGGCGCCTACGCTTCCGTCCCCCGCGACTGCCTGGAATTTGACCGACAGGAGCAGCTGCGTTGGTACCGCTCTTCCGCCCGCGCCCGTCGCGGCTTCTGCGCGCAATGCGGCGCCAGCCTGTTCTGGGATCCGAACGGCAGCGACCGCATCGCGGTAGCCGCCGGCAGCCTGGACGATGCCGGCGAGCTGCGCGTCACGTGCCATATCTATACTGCGGATGCCGGCGGCTACTACGAGATCGCCCCCGGCCTGCCGCAACACCGACAGGGGTTGCCCCGGCAATCCTCCTGATGCGCCCGCGGCAGCGCCCCGGGCGAGGGCGAGCGCCACAGGCACCGGGCACTCTGCGAAAATTTGCCAATCTGCAAGCCGGAGGTTATAATTGCGATCAGTCTTTGATTTGGGTTGGGCCTGTCAGAATGTATTCTGCGGTTATCGGGTTGGGCGTATAAGTTTTTCGTGCTGTAGTTCGCATAGAGCCTAAATTCTGAGAATTAGGGGGAGAGAAAAGCCATGACCGAAGAACTCGCTTCTTTGACAGTTATCTTCACCGAATTTTACTACTGGGTAACAGTAGTGTTCATGTTCTTGATCCATGTCGGCTTCTGCATGTACGAAGTGGGCGCCTCCAGGTACCGCAACCACATGCACACCCTGCTCAAGAACACCATGCTGATCCCGTTGGTCACCCTGACCTTTTTCTTGTTTGGCTGGTGGATTTACTTTGCCTTCCCGAATGGCCCGGGCATTACCGGGGGCTTGGTCGAGGCGCCTTGGGCGTTGGCCTGGAGCGAGTTGATGGGCCCGCACATGGGCGGGACGCCCTCCGGCGAAATGGTATCCGCCGCCGATACCGCTTTCTGGGCGCGCATCAACGGCGTGTTTTGGGCGGCATTCCTGCTGTTCTCCTGGACCGCCGCCTCGATCGTGTCCGGTTCGGTCATTGAGCGCATACGGCCCGGCGCCTTCTGGATCCTGGCCGTGCTGATCGGCTCGGTAGCCTGGATCATAGACGCCGCCTGGGGCTGGCATCCGGATGGCTGGATGGTGCAGAAACTCGGCTACCACGACGCCTATGCCTCTGGCGTCATCCACGCCATCGCGGGCGGCTTCGCCCTGGGCATTCTGGTGGTCCTCGGGCCGCGCATCGGCAAATTCCGCGCCGACGGCACGCCGCGGGAAATCGTGCCGCATAACCCGTGGCTGGTGACGCTCGGGCTGTTCCTGATCTATACTGGCTTCTGGGGCTTCTACGCCGCCTGCAACGTGCCGATCATAGACGTGGACGCGGACGAGGCGCGGGTCTTTTTCTCGGCCACCAATATCTACCTGGGGCCAACGACGCTCTCCGGCATCACCTTCAATTTCCTGATGTCGCTGACGGGCGGCCTGATGGCGGGGTATCTCATCTCGAAGGGCGACCCCTTCTGGACCTACTCCTCGGGTCTCGCCGGCATTATCGCCGCCTCCGCGGGCAACGACCTCTACCACCCGATTCAGGCAATGCTGGTCGGCGCCGTAGGCGTGGTGTGCATGTACAAGATGCACTACTGGATGGAACGCAAGTTCAAGATTGACGACGCGGTAGGCGCCGTCGCGGTGCACGGCTACGCGGGCTTCGTGGGGCTGGTGATTGCGGGCTTTATGCTCTGGGGCTACCCCTCGTCACCCAACACCGATTACGCGACGGTGAGCCCAATCGGGCAGTTCATAGGCGCAATCATCATGTTCGGAGTGCTCGGATTCCTCCCGGCCTTCATCGTCGCGAAGATCCTCAGCAGCATGGATCTGTTGCGCATCCCGCGCGCGGTGGAGATCGCCGGCCTGGACGTACGCTACGACGCGCAGCGCGAAGAGGCTGTCAGGGACGTCAACAAGGCCATGTTGGAAGAGGCCCAGTCCAAGGGCATCGTGTAAAGTTCGCCTAGCGGAGGAGCAAAATCATGACTATCCCACAAGCAAGCACGGGCGCGTTCGAGAACTGGGCCGGGGACATCGCCGAGATCGGCGCGATCTACCCCTTCGCCGGTTCCGAGGTGTTCTGGTTCATACTCGCGCTGGTCTTCTGGCTCGGCTGGCATGCGCTCCAGTTGGGAATGGAGGCGCGCGAATGGCAGGAAGACACCGAGCGCTACATGAAAGACAAAGAAATGGTCCGCAAGCTGATCGAGTCTTAGCGGCGGACGGAGGAACGCAAGAGTTTGGCAGGGCACCGGTTCCCCGGGCGGATTTCCCCTCCGGGGCGCGTAGCGGGAGGCAGAAGCCTCGGGAGTGATCCAGCGCTGGTTGCAAGGCATGCCGACGCGGCCCGTGCTCTATATCGCGCCTCTGGCGGCGGTTGCGGTACTGGCCTTGTACTACTACGGACGTTACCGTGACTGTCATTTCCAGGCTTCGTTGCGGCAGGACATCTACCGCTTGGCCGCGGCCCGCCGGGATGGCGTGATGAACTTGGCCGAAGCCGTTCCCTTCTCATGGGACCGGGCAATCGTGAGCCGGGCAGGGCGCGAGGCGCCAGATTGTCCTTTGGGTTGGGATTGGCCGCGAGGGCGCAGGGCGGAACTGGCCGCCGCGCAACGGCTGAGCGCAATCGTTTATCTGTACCGGGGCCGGGCCGCCGGCTACGTAGAATTGGACCGGGCCGTGCTGGACTTCGACAGGGACGGGGAGTACGCCCCGCGCGAGGCATTGTTCCGGACGCGGCAGTCCGGGAGCGGGCTCCTGCTGTCGCCCGCCCGCGCAGCCGGGGCAGGCGAGGGCGATGACCCAGGCGGCGACCGAAACCAGCTTTCGGCGCCGGCGCCGGGAGACGCCGGGGCGCCGCCAGGCGCGGAATTTCCCGAAACGCGATCTTCCGAGGACAAGGATTTGCATCCGTGAGGGGGAAGCGGATAGAGAGTAGAAAGGGGCCGCCCATGCGGGGGCTTCCGGTTTTTTCTGTTTTGGTCTTTTTTTCGCGCAATGGAGGTTACTTACCATGAAAAGCCACGAAAAACGCATTCGGGCCGTCCTGCTGGGAGGCCTGCTGACGGCGCTGGGTGGCCATGCCCCGGCCGTACTCGCCCAAACGCCACTGGATGCGGAGAACTTCAGCGGCACGGTCACCATGACCACCGACTATGTCTTCCGGGGGATCTCCTTCTCCTCGCAGAACCCGGCCATACAGGGCAGCGCGGACTGGGCCTACGGAAACTGGTTCGCCGGCATCTGGGGTACCAGTCTCGATCACGCTGGGGTTCAGTTGACCTCGGAGTATGACTTCTATTTCGGCTTTGCTAGCAGCAACGCCGCTTTCGACTGGTACGTACAGCCGATCTACTACCACTATCCGAATGCCGACGAAGAGTCATTTGGCGGAGACCCGGATATGTTCGAGGTCTGGGTGAACGCTTCCCGGTCCATTGCGGAAGTGCCCGGGGCGCCTACCGTGGACCTCCTCTACGGCTATACGCCGGACTACTTTTTCGAGGCGGGCTCTGGCCACTATATCCGCGGCGGCGTGGCCTTCGATCTCGGCGGCGGCATAGGCGTGGACTTCGGCTGGGGATATCAGACCGTAGAGGGGGAAAACGATGTGCTATGGCCTGGCGTGAACGATCCGAATTACTCTCACTGGGATGTAGGGATCACCGGCGCCATCGTGGGCTTCGATCTGGACCTGCGCTACCACGACACGAACCAAGAAACCGGCGACGATTTCATCGTTCGCGAGTTCACAACAGAAGCAAACACGGAATCCCGCGTCGTCTTCACCATCTCGCGCAGCTTCTAAGTAGAGGCGAGGGGGGGCGGGGGAGCAATCCCCGTCCCGCACCGGAGGATGCGAGGCTGTTGTTTGCGGCGGCGCCGGAACGCGGCAGGGAGTTGTTGACCGGTACCGGAGAGGCCCGCCGACAATGGCCGCGCTACTATTCGATATAGACGGCGTTCTCTACCAGGAGAACGCGGCGCTTCCCGGCGCATCGGAAGCCCTTGCCTGGTGCGCGGGGCGGGGCATCCCGCACCTGTTCCTCACCAACACCACCTCCCGGCCTAGACGGCAAATCCGGGAAAGGCTGGCCGGCCTCGGCATGGAGGTGAAGTTACAAGACTTGCTGACGCCGCCGGTCGCCGCCGCCAACTGGTTGCGGCAGAACCTGGGAGAGGCCGCCGTGGCGCTGTTCGTGCCCAGGGATACGCGGGAGGAATTCGCCGAATTCCCGTTGCACGAGGACGACCCGCGGCGCCGGGTGGGGGCCGTGGTCGTAGGCGACCTGGCCCAGGACTGGGATTTCCGTACGCTGAACCGCGCCTTCCGACTGCTGACGAGGCAGCAGGGGACGGTCCTGGCGGCGCTGGGCATGACGCGCTATTGGCAGGGGCAGGACGGCCTGCAGTTGGATACGGGGCCCTTTGTTGTTGCGCTGCAATATGCCAGCGGCATTGCGCCGCGAGTCTTCGGCAAGCCGGAGGCCGGCTTTTTCCGGGAGGCGCTGGCCACCCTCGGCCAGCCGGCAGCAGAGAGCTTCATCGTCGGCGACGACATCCGTTCCGACATAGGCGGCGGCCAGGAGGCGGGTTTGCGCGGCATCCTGGTCCGTACCGGCAAGTTCCGGCCGCAGGACCTGGAACTGCCGATCAAGCCTTATGCCGTGCTCGATTCGGTGGCAGATCTTCCCGCTTGGTGGCAGGCGCGCGTTTCCTCCTGAACGCAAACGACACGTAATCGAAGGGAAGAAAAAAAGGAGCGCGAAGCGCGCGCTTTATACGCTGGATTCCCGCCTGCCAGGCCGTGTAAAAACTCCGAAAATCCAGAGCCGCACGAAAAAATTTCCCACTGGCATGGCAAATATCCGCCAAAAACCGCACGAAATTCCCACTCAGCCCCTGGTTTCATACGATTTCGATTCCTATTTTCCCACTTTGCAAAAAGCACGAATGGTTTTTACACAGACTGCCGCGCGGGAATAGCGGATACGCATCACTCCCCCCTTTACACCTTGAGGGGGAGTCGGCAAGACGAGGGCGCAAGCCCGAAGTCGCGCCGGTCCCGAAGTCGCGCCGGTGGGGGGAGCGTCGAAAGCGCCTGCTACGCCCACCGCCCAGGAGAACCGCAAGGGCCGCCTACCCCCCACCGCGGCAGCCGGCGCCTGGCGGCTTG
>JAPPQA010000184.1 GCA_028817255.1 Gammaproteobacteria bacterium
GGCGGGAATCCAGCGCAAATAGAGCGCGGAACGCGCACATTCGCCCGATGGCGCCGGCAGGCGGCGGCGCGAGTTTATCGCTGTCCGCCGCGCCCTCGCTCCGCCCTGAAGGAGCGCGAAGCGCGCGCTTGTTATGCTGGATTCCCGCCTGCGCGGGAATGGCGAGGTGGGGACATGGGAATGGCGGATTGGGCTTTATTTGCTGGACGTAACGTTGCGTCCGACGGGTCTTATATATGGCGGCCCCATACACGGCCTTGCGTTTTGCCGCGATTCCCGTAAATTTAATGGGGCGCTATGGGCTTACGGCCAATGCCAGGCCGTGCCATGGCCATATTCAGGCCGTTTTACAGCGCTTTTACAGGGCGCTTTTATGGTTGGGAGTCGGCCGCCATGCCTATATACGAGTATCGCTGCGATGCCTGCGACCATTTCCTGGAGGCGTTGCAGAAGATGAGCGACGCGCCCCTGGTGCAGTGCCCGGAGTGCGGGCGTCCCGGCCTGCGCAAGCTGATCTCGGCAAGCTCTTTCCGGCTGAAGGGCACCGGCTGGTACGTGACGGATTTCCGCGATTCCGGCAAGGGCAAGCCTGCCGCCGAGCGGAACGGCGGGGACGGCAAGAAGGCGGCGGACGGAGACCAGGGCGCCGGCAAGCCCGCCGCGGGCGGGGAGGGCGCCGGCAAATCCGGGGCCAAAGACGGAAAACGGGCGGCGTCGGGCAAGACCGGCGCCGCCGACTCCGGCGGCAAGGCCGGCAAGGCCGGCAAGGCCGAGGCCGCCTCGTAGTCCTCCGCCGCCTTTGCCGCCGCGCCTTCCGCGGCGGCGCAATTGCGCCTCCCGCGACACCGCTTTAGTATGCTCGCCATGCGCAGCCATTATTGCGGGCAACTGGATGCCTCCCTGTTGGAACAGGAGGCGGTCTTGTGCGGTTGGGCGCACCGGGTGCGGGACCACGGCGGCGTGTTGTTCATAGACTTGCGCGATCATACCGGGATGGCACAGGTGGTATGCGACCCGGAACTGCCCGCGCCCTTCGCCGTTGCCGAGACCGTGCGCGGCGAGTACGTGTTACGCGCGAGCGGGCGGCTCCGGCGGCGGCCGGCGGGTAGCGAGAACCCCAAGTTGGCCAGCGGCGAAGTGGAACTCCTGGCGCATCGGCTCGAGGTCCTGAACCCCTCCCTGCCGCCGCCGTTCCAACTCGACGACCCGCGGGTGCAGGAGGAAACGCGGATGCGCTTTCGCTACCTGGACCTGCGGCGCCCGCGGATGCAGGAGCGCCTGCGCCTGCGGGCGCGCGCCGTCGCTTGTCTGCGCGGCTTTCTGGACCGGCACGGCTTTTTGGAAGTGGAGACGCCGCTGCTGGTGCGTTCCACCCCGGAGGGCGCGCGCGATTACCTGGTGCCCAGCCGCCTGCATCACGGCGCGTGCTATGCATTGCCCCAGTCTCCCCAGTTGTTCAAGCAGTTGCTCGTGATGGGGGGGGTGGACCGCTACTACCAGGTGGCGCGTTGCTTCCGTGACGAAGATCTGCGCGCCGACCGGCAGCCGGAATTTTCCCAGCTCGATATCGAGGCGGCCTTTGTGGACCAGGAGGCCATCCTGGCGCCGATGGAGGAATTGGTGGCGGAACTGTTCGCAAAGACGGTGGGCGTGCGCCTGCCCACGCCGTTCCCGCGCCTGGAATACGACAACTGCCTGCAGCGCTACGGCACCGACCGGCCAGACCTGCGCAACCCCCTGGAGTTGGCGGAGTTGGGCGACGTGATGCGCGCTGTAGAGTTCCGGGTGTTCGCCGATGCCGCCGGCCGGGAGGACGGGCGGGTGGCGGCCCTGCGGGCGCCTGGCGGCGCCTCCCTGGCGCGGCGCGAGATTGACGCTTATGCCGAGTACGTCTCCAGCCTGGGCGGCGGCGGCATGGCGTACATCAAGGTCAACGATCCGAATGCGGGCCGGGAGGGCATGCGCTCGCCGATCCTCAAGTTTCTGCCGGACGCGGCGGTGCGGGCGGTGCTGGAGCGCACCGGCGCCCAGGCAGGCGACCTGCTCTGTTTCGGCGCCGGCGATCGGGAGACGGTCAACGCTTCGATGGCGGGGTTGCGCGATCGCCTCGCCGCCGACCTCGGCCTGTTGCCGAGCGGCGCCTGGCGCCCGGCCTGGATCGTGGGCTTTCCCATGTTCGCCTACGACCGCGGCGAGGAACGCTGGCGCGCCCTGCATCATCCCTTTACCGCCCCCTGCACGGAGGACCCCGAGGTCCTGCGGCGGGATCCGGGCGCCTGCCGTTCCCGCGCCTACGACCTGGTGCTGAACGGCGTCGAACTGGGCGGCGGCTCGATCCGCATCCATCGCGCCGAGATGCAGTACCAGGTATTGCGCCTTTTGGGCATGGAGCGGGAGCGCGCCAGGGAGCGTTTCGGCTTCCTGCTCCAGGCCCTGGAGTACGGTTGCCCTCCGCACGGGGGGATCGCCTTTGGCCTGGACCGCATGGTCATGTTGCTGGCCGGGGCCTCTTCCATCCGCGAGACGATTGCCTTTCCCAAGACTCAGATCGCTGTCTGCCCGCTGTCGGGCGCCCCCGCGCCGGCGCCCGCCGGCCAACTCCGGGAGCTGGGTCTGCGGGGTGTGCGCGGCAACGCCGCTGGCAGCGTGGCCGGCAGTGCCGGCGGCGCCGGCGGCAATGCGGGCACTGGCGACAGCGAACGGCGCAGCGAGGATGGCCGCGGGCCCTGAAGACCCGCCCCGCGCCCCCCGGGACCGCGCCCCCCCCGACCGCGCCCAGGGGAGCTTGCGCATGGACCGGCGCGGCTTTCTGGGCGCCGGGCTGGGCGCCTCCGTATTGGGCGTGGTCGCCGCGCGCCGGGCGGCGGGCGGCGCGTTGCCGGAGCAGCCCGCCATGCGCGAGGCAGGGGCGCCGTTCTCCAATTACGGCCGTCCCTCGCCCAGCGAGAAGGACATCGTGCGCTGGATTGCCGCCAACCCGGGCGCGCCCGGCAACGGCGTCTCCTGGTGTCCCCTGCACGAGTTGGAGGGGATCGTGACGCCGAACGGCCTGCACTTCGAGCGCCACCACAACGGTGTGCCGCGCATCGCCCCCGAAGACCACCGCTTGCTGGTGCACGGCCTGGTCGAGCGCCCTCTCGTTTTCCGCGTCGCCGACCTGCTGCGCTATCCGTTGCGCTCGCGTCTGTGTTTCCTGGAGTGCGGCGGCAACAGCAACGCCGGCTGGCACCGGCGGCCCGTGCAGGCGCCTGCCGGCTACGTGCACGGCCTGGTCTCGTGCAGCGAATGGACCGGCGTGCCGCTGGCCACCGTGCTGGCCGAGACCGGGATCCGCGGCGGCGCTTCCTGGCTGGTCGCCGAGGGCGCTGACGCCTTCGCCATGAATGTCAGCATCCCGCTGGCCGAGGCGCGCCGGGACGCGCTGCTCGCCCTGTATCAGAACGGCGAACGGCTGCGTCCGGAGAACGGCTACCCGTTGCGCCTGCTGCTGCCCGGCCGGGAAGGCGTGCTTAACGTCAAGTGGTTGCGGCGGCTGCAACTGAGCGACCGCCCCATCATGGCGCGCAACGAGACCTCGCGTTACACCGAGTTGCTGCCCTCGGGCAAGGCGCGGCAGTTCACCGGCATCATGGAGGTAAAGTCGCTGCTGCTCGCGCCCTCTGCCGGCATGAGCCTGCCGGGGCCGGGGCTCTATCAGCTCAGCGGGTTGGCGTGGAGCGGCCGGGGGCGCATTCGCCGGGTCGAGGTCTCTGTAGATGGCGGCCGGCAGTGGCAGGAGGCGGCGCTGGAGGGGCCGTCGCTGCCTTGCTGTTTTACCCGTTTTCGCCACCCTTGGCGTTGGCGCGGGGGGCCGGCCGTTCTGCAAAGCCGCGCCCTGGACGAAAGCGGCGCCTGGCAACCGGAGCGCGCGGCCTTGCTCGCCGAGCACGGCCGTCACGGTTATTTTCACTATCACGCGATCGTTTCCTGGCAGGTGGAGGAAGATGGCACGGTACGCAGCGTATATGGCGACGCGGGCGGCGGCGGCAGCGCTGCTCCTGCTGACATCGGCGAAGACTGGTTCTGAGCCGCCGTCGGCGGCGGCAGGGCCGGGGCTGGGGCAGCCCGTGTCCGATGCGGAGATCGCTGTCTGGGACATCGGCGTGTTCCCGGACGGGACCGGCCTGCCGCCGGGCCGGGGCGACGCCCGCCAGGGGCGCGAGATCTACCGGCGCCATTGCCTGTCCTGCCACGGCGCCCGGGGGAAGGGGGGCAGCGCCATGGCGCTGGCCGGGGCGCAATACGGTCTTACCGGCGACTATCCGCAGAAGACCGTCGGCACGTACTGGCCCTATGCCGCTACCCTGTTCGACTTTAACCGTCGCGCCATGCCCATGCAGGCGCCGGGCTCGCTTACCGATGACGAGGTCTATGCCGTCACTGCCTACCTGCTGTTCCTGAACGGCATCGTGGGCGAAGACGAGCGCATGGACGCCGTCAGCCTGCCGCGGGTGCAAATGCCGAACCGGGACGGCTTCCTGCCCATGGCCGCGCCGCCTATGGAGGCGCCGCCGGGGCGGCCCTGAATCCGCACCGCCGCAAAAGCTGGATTCCCCCTTTCCAGGCTGTGTAAAAACCCCGAAAATCCAGAGCCGCGCGAAAAACTACCCACTGGCACGGCAAATATCCGCCATTCCCGCTTTTTTCTGTCACTCTGGCGCTCCCCCCCTCGTCATTCCGGCGCTCCCCCCCTCGTCATTCCGGCGCCCCCCCTCGTCATTCCGGCGAAAGCCGGAATCCCGCGCAAATAGAGCGCGGAACGCGCACATT
>JAPPQA010000185.1 GCA_028817255.1 Gammaproteobacteria bacterium
GCGACGGCCGCTGGCCGCGACACCGGGTGGTCGCGGGCGGGTAGTGCCGGCGGCTTTATCTTCGGTGTTCATGTTCTTTTGCGGCTAAAAAAAACCCCGGCGTGTATCCGATTTGCACCAGACAGACCCCGGGGGGATTAACGCCTTTTGGGCGCAGATAAAAATTATACGCGAAAAGGCAGATGTCATGTGTATGGGGCCATCAAACCGTTACGCAATCGAAGGGAGGAAAAGCGGCTTCCTTATTCCGCTATTCCCTCATTTTTCCCATCACTCCCCCCTGGAGGGGGAGTCGCAGCAGCCAAGCCGTCAGGCGCCGGCTGCTGCGGTGGGGGGAGAAGCGGCGGTTGCGATTTCCGTGTCCGCTGGGGGGAAGGAGGCGCCGCTATGCCCCCCACCGGCGCGACTTCGGGCTCCGCCCTCGTCTTGCCGACTCCCCCTCCAGGGGGGAGTGATGCGCGGGAATAGCGGGGTGGGAATCTTTTCCCCTCAATTTACCCGGGAGAGGTTTTCCGCTACCATCGGCGCGACTTTGCGCCCGTAGCTCAGCTGGATAGAGTGCTAGGCTACGAACCTAGAGGTCGGGGGTTCGAATCCTCCCGGGCGCGCCAGGATTGCTCGGCGGGGCGAAGGGAGGCAAAGGGGCGGTTTTGCGGTGGCGGGGCGGCGGGTGGCGCGTCCCCGGCCAGCCAAGCCCCTTATCCCCCCCACAACAGTTTGCGTTTCGCTTTTTTCAAAGATTCCAGCGGGCCTAGCAACACCAGCACGTCGTCGCTTTGCAGCACGGTGCGCGGGTTGGGCGGCTCTTCCCGCACTGCGCCGCGCCGCAGGGCCTCTATGCGAATGTCTTGCGGCATCGGCAGTTCGCCGAGCCGCTTGCCGACGGCGTGGCTGTTGGAATTGAGCAGCACCGTCTTCAATCGTGGCGCGTCGTGTTCCTCGAGGCCGTCGCTTTCTTCGCCGCCAAAGACTCCTCGCAGTTTTCGGTACTTGTCGTGGCGAGTCTGTTCCACCAGTCCCAGCAGGCGCTCGGTGGGCACGTGCAGGTAGCCGAGCACGGAGGTTGCCAGCGTGGTCCCGGCCTCCACGTATTCCGGGACGATGTCGGTGGCGCCGGCCCGTTGCAGGCTCTGGAAGCGGCTGTCGTCGCGCAAGCGGACGATGATTGGCAGATTGGGTCGGATACTGCGCGCCCAGCGCACGATTTTCTCCGCCGCGGGCGGGTCGTCGAAACTGATCGCCAGCGCCGCCGCCTGTTCCACCCCGGCCGCCTTCAGCAATTCGGGGGAACTGCTGTCGCCGTAGAAGACGTTCTCTCCGGCTTCCCGGCATTGCTGCACGATGATGGGATCGATCTCCAGCGCGGCATAGCGCTGACCGGCGCCGCGCAGGAAGGTTGCCAGGTTCTGACCCACATGCCCGAAGCCGCACAGTAGCACGTGGTTCGCGGGCGGCTGTCCCTCGGTGTCGGCGGGTTCTCGTCCCTGTTGCCGCGGCGGAGGTTCCAGGTCTTTGGGGAACAGCCAGGCGATCAGCGCAGAGTCGTAGCGGATCAGAAAAGACGAGATCGCCATGCTGAGAATAATGGCGGCCAGGATCGGCTGCCCGTCGGCGTGAGTGACGATGCCGGATTGAATGGCCACGATCAGCACGGCCAGGCCGAATTCTCCCCCCTGGCCGAGCAGGATGCCCGTGCGCAGGGCGACCTGCGGGCGGTGTCCGGCGATAGCGGTCAGCAGGGCGATGAGCAGGCCCTTGCCGAAGATTAGCCCCGGCACCAGCAACAGCAGCCAGGGCCAGGTCTGCGGGATGACGCGGACGTCCAGCTGGATGCCAACGTGGATGAAGAACAATCCCATCAATACGTCGCGGAACGGCCGCATGTCGCTCTCGATCTGGTGGCGGTAGGCCGATTCGCCCAGCATGACTCCGGCAAGAAAGGCGCCCAGCGCGAGCGACAGGCCAAACAGATGCCCGATCCCCGCCGCCGCCAGTGCCGCGAACAGGGCGGTCAGAGTGAACAATTCGTTCGACCGTGCCGCCGCGACCCAGTGGAACAGCGGCCGCAGCAGCCAGTGTCCGGTGGCGTACACCGCCAGCACCGCCATTCCTCCCTTGGCGATCGCGCCGGTAAGCGCCAGTCCGGTCGGCTCCTCGCCGAGGAGGGACAGGGTGGGGATGACAGCGAGCAGGGGAATCGCGGCAAGGTCTTGAAACAGCAGGATGCCCAGCGCCAGCCGACCGTATTGTTGGTGGGATTCCATCCGTTCGGTGAGTTCGCGAACCCCGATTGCCGTCGAGGAAAGGGCCATGGCGCCTCCCAGCACCAACGCCATGGATGGGGTCATGCCCATCATCATGGCGATCGCCGCGCCGGAGATGGTGGAGATGGTTACCTGGGCCCCTCCCAGTCCCAGGATCGGCCCGCGCATCGCCAGGAGTTGCGAGAGAGAAAACTCCAGGCCGAGCATGAACAACAGGAATGCGAGCCCGATTTCGGCGAGCAGATCCAGCCCGGGCCCTTCGGGCAACCAGCCCAGGGCGTGCGGACCGACGGCGATGCCGACCGCCAGGTAGCCGAGCATGGGCGGCAGGTGCATGCGTCTCAGTGCGGCGATCATCGCCACCGACAAGCCGAGCAGCAGCAGCACCTGGGATAAGATTTGCTGTTCCAAGGGCGGGAACTCCTCCCCCGTCTCCGACGAACTCGGATTATAATGGCATATGCGGGCGGCGCTTCGGGTAACGGGAGGTTATGCGCCGTCCTTTATCGAGCTCCCGCTATGCGATACTGTGCGCTCAGGGGGTATTTCAGGGGGTATTTTGGATTTCTACGAGCCCAAATTGTGGGAGCAAATCCTGGTGGGAGGACTTGCGGTTCTGGTCGTAATGTGGTTCTGGCCCGGCATCAGGCAGGCGGTGCGCGAGAGCCAGGAGGCGGAGAATCCCGATTGGCGCAGCGCGTTGCTGGCGATCGGCGCGGTAGCGGCGTTCGTGGCCCTGCTGATCTTCCTGGCCGCGGGTTAAGACGGCGGCCGGTCCGGTACCGGCAAATCCTGAGGTTCTTCCGTCGCCGGCGGCGCGGTCTCCGGTTCGTCGGGGGCTTCGATGTCTTCCGTATTGGCGGACAATCCTTCCCCCGAATCCTCCCCGACATTTCCTGCGTCGGTCGCGTCCGGCCCTGCGAGAGAGGGCAGGGATTCGGTTTCCGCGGTTTCCGCCGGCGCCTCCTCCGGCAGGATGGGTATGGACGCGGTGATCCCCTCGTCTGCATCTGCCTCTGTAATCTCAGCGGGGGTTTGCTGGTCAATGAGGCTTCCCTGCGTGAAGCCCTGTTTGGCAATGTAGGACAAGGCCAGACTGTTGGCCAGGAATACGGTCGCCAGGATGGCGGTCAGGCGGGTGAAGAAATTGCCCGCCCCCCGGCTGCCGAAAACGGTTGCCGAACTGCCGCTGCCGAAGGAGGCGCCGGCGTCGGCGCCGCGCCCGTGCTGCAACAGGATGATGGCGATCAGGGCGACGGAAACGATCCCCTGCACGATCGCCAGCAGGCTTTGTAATATGATCATGATGTCTCCTTCGTCGTTGCCTTACAAATGGCGATGAACTCGTCCGCCTGCAAGGAGGCGCCTCCAATCAAAGCTCCGGCCACCTCCTCCAGGGAGAAAATCGCGGCGGCATTTTCCCGCCGGACGCTGCCTCCGTACAGGATCGGTACTTCCTGCGCCAATGCCGCCTCCCGTGCCGCCAGCCTTTCGCGGACGAAGGCATGGGTTTGTCGAATTTCCCCCGCCGCCGCGCTTTGTCCGCTGCCTATCGCCCATATCGGCTCGTAGGCGATCACCGCCCGGCGCAAAGAGGAAGGCGGACACCGCTTCAGAACCGCGGCCAGTTGCGCGTCGAGCGTCTCTTCCGTAGCGCCGCTCCGCCTTTCTTCGCGGCGCTCGCCAATGCATATGATCGGGCGCAACCCGGCAGCCAGCGCGACCGCGGCCTTCTCGGCTACCAGGGCGTTGCTTTCGCCTTGCATCGTTCGGCGTTCGGAATGGCCTATGATCGCAAAGCGGCAATTATAATCCATGAGCATGGCCGCCGAAACCTCGCCGGTGTGGGCGCCGGCCGCGTGAGGCGAGAGATCCTGGGCGCCCAGGGCGATATCGCTGTCCGCCAGCCGTGCCGCAACTTCCGCCAAATAGACGAACGGGGGGCAAAGCGCGACTTCGGGCGCGACCCTGGCGCGCTGTAGGCCGGCCAAGCCCGCGCGCACGGCATCGGCCAGCGGACGCACGGTCGCCAGGGTGCCGTTCATCTTCCAGTTGGCGACGATCAGAGGACGGCGGGACTGCATATCGCTTGCTCCGGTGGCAGGGCGGTTCACTGTTCCGCGTACGCCTGGACGTGCCTTCGGGCCTTACCCGCGCGCGGCATCGCCGCCTGGCAAAAGGCCGCCTTGCGAAAGGGGGCTCATGTCCGCGCCGTTTTGCGCCGGCCGCCCCGCCGCACCGCCTCGTTCCCCACCTTGCCCCTTTCCGCTATGCAATGCCGGCAATCCTTTCGCCCGCTGCACTTTTCTTTGGAGTGGCGAACGATCAGCGCATGGAACTCGTTATAGAAAGCCGCATCCGCTTGCAGCGACTCCTCCACGCGCAGGCGCAGTATATCATAGCGTTCCTTTTGCCGGGCCCAGCCCAGGCGGGAAAACAACCGGCGGGTATAGGCATCTACAACGAATACCGGGCGCCCGCAGGCGTATAGCAGGATGTCGTCGGCCGTTTCCGGTCCGATGCCGTTGACCGACAGCAGGGATGCGCGCAACTCGTCCGTGGGTATCCGTTGCAGCGCCCGGCACCCTCGTTTCCCCAGCAACCATCGGCACAGGTTTTGCAGTCGGTGCGCCTTAACGCGGAAGTAGCCGCAGGCACGGAGCCTGGCGGCCAATTCGTCGTGCGGCAGGGACAGAAGCTTGCGGGGGCGCAGGCAGTCGGTTTCCCGAAGCTTGGCGATCGCCCGTTCCGCATTTTTCCAGCTGGTGCCCTGGGTCAATACCGCGCCTACCATGACCTCGAAGGGACTGTCTGCGGGCCACCACGATTGCGAGCCGTAGGCGCGGTACAGGCGGCGGTACAATTGGCGCAGGCGGTTTCGGTTTAAGCCGGTGCCTCCCGGCGGGCGCCGCCGGGCGGGGTTCTTGCGCCCGTTGCCGCCGTTGCCGCCGATCTTGTTCATTCTCGTAGAGACGGCTTCTTTCCCCGAAGCGCTCTTGTGGGCGAACGCAGTCCCGGAAGACTCAGCGCCCGGCGGAAGAGTTTCCGGTTGTCGGTGTTTCTTCGGCGGGCGTATCGCGGTTATGCCCAGCACCCGCGGGCGCGGTTTCCTCGTCTTTTATTTCGGCGTCGTTTCCCGTGTCCGCCGCCATTTGGATATTCGCGGTCTGGGTCCCATTCCCCTCCTCTTCCGGGGCGTCTCCTCGCAGTTCGGGCAGTGGCGGCAGCTCGCTCAGTTTTTTCAGGCCGAAGTAATCCAGAAAGGCGCGGGTCGTGGCAAGCAACTCCGGCCGGCCCGGCGTTTCCCGGTGCCCCACGCCGCGGATCCATTCCCGCTCCTGTAAGGTTCGAATCAGGTTGACGCTCAGGAGCACGCCGCGAATTTCTTCGATCTCCGCACGGGTAATGGGTTGGCGATAAGCGATGATCGCCAGGGTTTCCAGCAGCGCGCGGGAGAAGCGGGGCGGGCGCTCTTCCCATATCCGGTTGACCCAGTGGGCATAGCGGGATTGGATCCGGAAGCGGTAGCCGCTGGCGACTTCCTTAAGTTCGACTCCGCGGTCGGCGTACTCGTCGCGCAGGGTTTCCAGAGCCTGGCGTATCTCTTCCGGTGCGGGCGGCGCCGGGTCGGCGGCAAACAGGTTCCCGATCTGGCGCACGCTGAGCGGGGCTTGTGTAGCCAGCAGGGCGGCCTCTACGATGTTCTTGATTTCGTTGCCGTCCCGGGAGGTTTCGCCGGCGGTTTCAGGCGGATTTGATGTGGATGGGTCCGTAGGCATCGTTCTGCACCACTTCGATCAACGATTCGCGCAACAATTCCAGCAGCGCCAGCAGCGTGACGACTACCCCCGCGCGCCCTTCTTCGGCCCGTAGCAGCAAGCGCCATTCCCGGCACGCATCCGGCGCCAGGGCAGTCAGCAGTTCGCTCATGCGCTCGCGCACCGAGAGCGTTTCGCGCTGGATGTAATGGGGGCGGAGGAGCCGGTTTCTCTCCAGCACCTCTGTGAGGGCGCGTACCAGGTCTTCCAGGACGACGACCGGCGGCGGGTGTATGCTCTGCCGGTCCGGGAACTCGGCTGTGGCCGGGAACAGGTCTCGTTCCATTCGTTCCAGCCGGTCCAAGTCCTCGGCTGCCTGGCGGTAGCGTTCGTATTCCGCGATCCTCCGCGCCAGCTCGGCGCGAGGATCGGCCTCGGCGTCTTCCTCCACCGCCGATTGCGGCAATAGCATTCGAGACTTGATCTCGGCCAGCAGGGCGGCCATTACCAGATACTCTCCGGCGAGCTCCAGTTTGAGCTCCCGCATCAATTCGATGTAGCGCATGTATTGGGCGCTGATCTTGGCGATCGGGATATCGAGAATGTCTATGTTCTGGCGGCGGATCAAGTGCAGCAACAGGTCCAGCGGACCCTCGAATTGTTCCAGGAAGACGCGCAAGGCGTCCGGCGGGATATACAGATTTCCCGGCACCTCGCGGCAGGGTTCGCCGGCGATCACCGCCAGCGGCCGGTTCCCGCTTACCCGCGGCTGCCCTTCCTCCGGAGGCCGCGGCGCCGCTCGATTGGTTGTCGTTTGTTCCATCGCGTGTCTCGCCCCGGCAGTGTTCAATGGCGGTCCAGACCGGCCGCTTCCCGCACTTCCCGCAATGTGGCCCGCGCAATAGTGCGGGCATGTTCGCGTCCTTCTTCCAGAATACGCTGGATAGCCGTCGGGTCCTGCGCGTATTCCTGTCCCCGCTCCCGGATCGGCGCCAACTCGTCCTGAACCCGGTCGGTCAGCCGCTGCTTGCAATCCAGGCAGCCGATCGACGCGTTGCGGCATCCTTCCTGTACCCACTGGTGGGTTTCCCGGTCGGAGAATATTTTGTGCAACTCCCATACCGGGCACTTTTCGGGATCGCCGGGGTCGGAGCGTCGTATCCGGGCAGGGTCGGTGGGCATGATGCGCAGTTTTTTCGCGACATCGTCCGGCGCTTCGCGCAAGCCGATGGTATTGTCGTGGGATTTCGACATCTTTTGTCCGTTCAGGCCCGGTATGCAGGGCGTCTTGGTGAGCAGGGCTTGCGGTTCCGGAAAGAACATCCGGCCTCCCCCCTCCAGGTATCCCTCCAGGCGTTCCTGGTTGCGCAGGGAAAGATTCTGCTGGGATTCGATCAGGGCGTGTGCCTTTTGCAGGGCATCGGCGTCTCCCTGTTCCTGGTATTGCCGGCGCAGTTCATTGTAAATTTGGTGTTTTTTCTTCCCCATTCTGGCGGCGGCCGCTTCGGCCTTCTGCTCGAAGTCCGGTTCGCGTCCGTAGAGATGATTGAAACGGCGCGCGACTTCGCGGGCCATCTCTACATGCGCCACTTGGTCGGCGCCCACCGGCACCCGGCCTGCCTTGTACACAATAATATCCGCGGCTTGCAAAAGAGGATAGCCAAGGAAGCCGTAGGTGGAGAGGTCGCGGCCCGGCAGCTTTTCCTGCTGCTCCTTGTAGGAGGGAATGCGCTCCAGCCAACCGAGAGGCGTAAGCATGGACAGCAGCAGGTGCAACTCGGCATGCTCCGGCACATGCGACTGGACGAACAGCCGGGTATTTCCCGGGTCGATCCCGGCCGCCAGCCAGTCAATCACCATATCGTTCACGTTTTCGGCGATGCATTCCGGGCGCTCGTACTCGGTGGTCAGGGCATGCCAGTCAGCGGCAAAGAAAAGGCATTCGTATTCGAACTGCAGTGCAAGCCAGTTTTTCAATACCCCGTAGTAATGCCCCAGATGCAGCTTCCCCGTTGGTCGCATGCCGGAGACCACCCGCCGGTTGCTGGCCGCAGTCAACGGTCCGTTCCCCCGGAAAAGGGGCGCGGCAAGGCCGAGCGACTTCCTAGCATGCGCGCTAGCATATCATGGCATGGCCGCTGTGCGGGCAGGCGGGCGGGGCGCCGGTCGTGCCCCGCTGGAGTCGGCGCCGCGGTTTCGGCTATTATGTCTCCGGCCCATGGGTTTTTTGGGGGGTTTTTTGGGGGTTTTTGGGGGTTTTTGCGGAGAAGCTGATGAAAGCCTGGCTCGATTTTTTCCCCGTCCTGATTTTTTTCCTGGCCTATTACCTGCCCGAGGACCGGGAACATGCGCTGTACCTGGCGACCGCGGCGACGATGGCGGCGTCGGCGTTGATCGTCCTTGCCGGGCGCCTGCTCTACGGGCGCTATGACGGCAGGCAGGCGGCGGTGTTTGCGATCGTGTTGTTGCTGGGCGGCGCCACGCTCCTGTTGCAGGACAAAGACCTGTTCAAGTGGAAGCCTACCGTGGTCAATTGGCTGTTTGCCGCGGTGCTGCTGGGGGGCCGGTTCCTGGGGCGGCGCAACCTGATACAGGCGCTGCTCGCGTCTTCTTCCCTGCAACTCCCGGTGCCGGTATGGGAGCGGCTGAATTTGAGCTGGGCGGGATTTTTCCTCCTGCTCGGCACGATCAATCTTTACGTGGCCCACCATTTCAGCGACGATATCTGGGTCAACTTCAAGGTTTTCGGTATGATGGGTCTGACCCTTATGTTCGTGTTGGTCCAGGCACTCTACATCAGCCGGTTTCTTGAGACTCCGGGAAAGGGGGCGGATTAAGCTTTGTGGTACGCCATCCTGTGCGAGGATGTAGAGGATAGCCTGGCCCGGCGGCAACAGGCGCGCCCCAGGCACTTGGCGCGGTTGGAGGAACTGCAGGACCAGGGACGGCTGTTGCTTGCCGGCCCCTGTCCGCGGATTGACGGAGAAGACCCCGGACCGGAGGGCTTCAGCGGCAGTTTGATCGTCGCCGAATTCGCTTCCCTGGAGGCCGCCCGTGCCTGGGCCGAAGCGGATCCGTATATGAGCGCCGGGGTGTATCTGCGCGTCGTGGTCAAGCCCTTCAGGCCGGTGTTCTCGAATGCCCGTTGAGGAGCGGGTGAAGGACGCGGTGCGTACGCGCCTGCAATCGCTGCATCCTTGCCGTTTGCAGGTCATTGACGAATCCCATATGCATATCGGGCATGGCGCGCCCGGCGCCCATATCAGAGTCGTCATCGTTGCGGAAAGTTTTGTCGGAAAATCGCCGCTCGAACGCCACCGCTTGGTTTATAAGGCGATTGGCGACCTGCTCCCCGATACGATCCACGCCCTCGGCATCCAAGCGCATAGCCCCGAAGAAGAGAAAACCGCCGCCGTATGAGGCGGCGAGGCGCCTGTTCCGTCTCCCCCGGCCCGGTATTGCCGGGGGAGACGAACGGGCCGGACTGGCTGACTGACGAACGGGCGCGCCGGACTAACGACTAACGCTAACGGTTGGTGACGACGAACTCCACCCGGCGGTTCTGCGCCTGTCCGCGCTCCGTTTGATTGCTGGCAATCGGTTGCGCCTCTCCGAGACCCCGGAGCTGCAGGCGGTTCTTGGAGATGCCTCGTTGCACCAAGTGGTTGTAGGCTGCTCTCGCGCGCCGCTCGCTCAGGCTTTGGTTGTATTCGTCGGTGCCGACGTTGTCCGTATGTCCCTCGATCCGCAGTTGGATGTCCGGCATGTCGCGGAGCACGGCGGCGGTCTCGTCGAGGACCCTTATCGCTGCCGGCGTCAGCGCCGCCTGGTCAAACTCGAAGTGGACGTTCTCCAGGGAGACCAGGGCTTCTCCTTTCAGGGGGCAACCCTCGAGATCCACGACGGAATTTTCGGGGGTGTTCGGACAGCGGTCGTTTTCGTCCACGATGCCGTCGCCATCGCTGTCGGAGAGCAGAGGACATCCCAATTGATCCACCTGCGTACCGGGGGCGGTATTCGGGCAGATATCGATCGTGTCGGAGACGCCGTCGCCATCCTCGTCTCCCGCGACAACGGGTTGTGCGGGCTGTGCGGGTTGCACGGGTTGCGGCGCCACTTCCCTGGCCGGGACGGGGGCCTGCGCTACCTCTTCCGTGGCCCCGCACAAAACTGCGCTCAGGATCCCTCCGGTCGCAGCGCCGACGGCAATGTCGGCCTCGTCGTCGCTATCGACCGCGACCCCGGCGGCGGTGCCTATGGCCGTTCCCACCAGCGTACAGATCAAATAACTGTTCTGCAGGCGCGTATTGCCCGCGCATCCGTACAGGAATAACAGGCTAGTGCAGACGAACAGCGCGCGGGCGCGAATAATTCCCCTTAAAAAGTTTGAAAACATAGCGAGTTCCCTCATCTACCTGATGCTAAGATAATCCTATATCTGCAGAAGTCAAGGAATTGCGAGGTTCCCAAAAAATCCGCGATGGAAGCAAGTGGAGGGATTTTCCCCGTGCGGAAGGGGTGCCGACCGGGGCTTGGATGGGGCTTGATTAAGGCCAGAAAGGGATTATATGG